>CAZWTS010000201.1:0-5402 GCA_964637085.1 uncultured Desulfurococcales archaeon
TGGTATAAATGTTAGATTACCCGGGGTGTACCATATATACCTAGGTTTGGGAGGCCTACCGGGCCCACTCCTACCCCAGCGCCAGTGTCTTGGTCCCCTACGCAACTATACAAACCTCAAACTTGTTGTCTTGAGAATAAAGTTAAAAACACTATACAAGTTAGACTTAAGAAGGGGTGTAGTATCTAAGCTTGTCTGGTGCCGCGGTAGTATAGCCCGGCCAAGTATGCGGGCCTTTCGAGCCCGTGACCCGGGTTCAAATCCCGGCCGCGGCACCATAAAATGCGGGTCATTTCTCATTGCGGTAATTCCAAGTAAATGTATACAATTATATTTTATTAAGAAAAATGATACTGTATGTAGGATTTGATTATGGTAAAAAGGTGGTATAGAAAAATAATAGTTGTTTCCCTATATTTCTTTACTGGCATTTAGGATTGAAATAATTGGTTATTACTTTCGCTAAATGTACGGGTTTCGTATACCATTTATCGTACTTATACTCTTTCCCCCCAATAGTGACAACAACGTATTCGCCACTATCCTTTATAGTTGCCTCAACATTACCTCCACGAATTATCTGTAAGACTGTTCTAGACTTTACACCTATAGCATAACATTTTGCTAATTCCTTTACTAAGATATCTCTTAATTGCTTCATGTAGTCGCTCATATTTCTCACACAGTTGAAGCCTAAGAAAGTAGCCTTATTAAAATTTTTAGAAGACAATAAAGCAATTCAACATGAATTAAGTTGCGGTTATGGTGAAATATTTTTATAAACTGGATCGTATCTAAGAACTCACGAAGCGGCGGTAGTCTAGCCTGGACTAGGACGCCGGCCTGCCACGCCGGAAGTCCCGGGTTCAAATCCCGGCCGCCGCACCAAATAAAATAATTTCTCGGATGTTATTAGGTAACAATTTATTGATAATTATTAAATATTACTCAACTAATAGTCTTGATTTTATTTAATTGTTAGTCATAATTGTTTCATAAGTTGCTGCTCGGTGGGCTCCTAAGTCTTCATCGTGTCATCCGTGACCGCCACACTCGTCATCGCAGGAATAAAATTGTTCAGATAACATTAAATTTTCTTTTTGTATAGTTCCTGCCTTCTCCTTCTGGCTTCCTCTAACTCATCTATCAGTTGTTTGGCGGTTCTCTCTATAATGTTTTTGTCCTCTATTCTTTCTAGTAATAATTTAAAGAATTTAGTTGCACATCTATTACTATGAAAAGTTAATGTTATTTTATCTAGCTTCAACACGATGCCTTGTCCCTTAGGGAATTTTTTACCACAAACAATGCATGTATATTTTTCTGTCATAGGTATCAGCGAGTCTTGGATAACCCGTTAGGCTTTTTAAACTGTGTGGGTTAAAGGATACGGCTACAATAGTATTGCTACCTCCTGGTAAACTAAGTAGTAAAGATATGTAATGTTGATGAGGTTAAAAGTCTTGACCGACACTAAGGACATATTAGAGATGCTACATCCAAAAGTACGTGAACTAGTAGTAAATAAGGGCTGGGATGAGCTAACAGAGCCCCAACTTGAAGCTATCCCCTACATTCTAAAAGGCTATAATACCCTCATAATAGCTCCGACAGGTTACGGAAAAACTGAAGCTGCACTAATACCTATTCTTTCGAAAATGATTGAAATAGAGGTAAAGCCTATAACGCTACTGTATATAACGCCTCTAAGAGCTCTCATAAACGACCTTATGATAAGAATAAAGTGGTGGGCGGAACAACTAGGATTCATTGTTGCACGTAAACACGGTGATGTACCACAATCAGAGAGAGCTAAGAGATTAAGGAGAGCGCCTCATATTCTAATAATAACGCCCGAGAGTCTCGAGATAGATCTAGATTGGGCCTCAAGATTTAGAGAGTATTATAACAATGTGAAATGGGTTATAGTTGACGAAGTACATGAGTTAGTAGGTACAAAAAGAGGAATACAATTATCTGTATTACTTGAGCGTTTAAAAGAGCTTAGCGGAAGCGATGTCCAGATAGTTGGATTATCGGCGACTATAGGTAGGCCAGAGGATGCTGCTAAAATGATATTCGGCTCATCTGCAAGGCCTTCAACTATAGTTGATGTAAAAGCGTCAAAGGATTTTGAAGTAAAGATAGACTATGTCGAATCACAAAACAATAATTTGTGGGGTAATGCTGTAAAGACTATACTAAAGCATGTTGATCCCCCCTCACTCGTATTTGTTAATTCCAGATTTACGGCTGAGAGATTACATGAAGCCATCGAGAAGTTAGGTTTAAAGGATATAGCAGTTCATCACTCATCAGTCTCCAGAGAGGCTAGACAAGAAGCTGAAGAGTTGCTTAGAAAAGGAGTTGTAAAGGCAGTAATATGTACAAAAACATTAGAACTGGGTATAGATGTTGGTGCTGTAAAGTCAGTCATACAATTCAGACCTCCTGGTTCAGTAACATCTTTAATACAACGTATTGGACGAAGTAATCATCGTCGTGGCGGCAAATCTGTTGGTGCAATTATTTGTTTAGATGATATAGATTTAATTGAAGCTGTGGCCTCTGTAAGACTGTTATATAGAGGAGTACTCGAAACACCCCCACTACTAGAGAAACCTTTAGATGTTTTAGCACGTGAGCTTATGGGCATGTGCTTACAATACGGTGAAGTCGACATATGGAAGGCATACAAGATAATAAGAAGGTCATATCCCTATCGTAATCTTAGAGAAGACGAGTATTTGGAACTAGTGAAATATCTCATACACTCTAGAGTACTTGATTTAAATGGAGATAAATTGAAACTAGGACCCGTATTCTATAAGATATGGCGATTTGAAGATAATGCTAAGCGTTGGTGGATGAGGAATTTCTCGGAGTTCTTCTCCTTCATAGGGGAGAGAAAGGCTTTTTCCGTCAAATACAATGATAAAACTATTGGAGATGTAGATGCAATATATGTCTACAAATACCTAAGAGTCGGAGATGTATTCAGATTAGCTGGTAAGACATGGAAGGTATTGTCAATAGACGAAAACCTCCTAAGAATAGATGTTGTACCAGCAGAAGTACCAGAGTCGGAAGTACCTTTATGGAAAGGTGAAACGGTTCGACGAGACAGAATAATAGCGGAGGAATCAAGTAGAATATTAGAAGAAGTATACAAGGGCCGTTCAATTCATCTACTGGAATCCATGGTTCTATCTAAAAACATATATGATAAGTTATACAGTTTTGTTAGAGTATATGATAAACTTGGTGTTCCTATTCCATCAATAAATAGAATAATAGTTGAACGTATAGGTAATGAGACTATATTCACAGTATTCCTAGGGGAAAAAATATCGAATACTATAGCTCATTTGATAATGTATCTTGTGTCGGCAAGACAAACCCTAAATGTTGGAGTACGTTCAACATTCTACGGTTTCTCTATTAAGTCGCTTAATGTTAATGCATTGGAGTTGTTGAAAGAGATAAAAATAGATGAATTAGAAGATCTTGCTAGAAAGGCTATTTCGAGATCACCGATATTTATGGCGGTCCTAAGGGAAATACAATTAAGTTTCGGTAAGATAGGTCGTGTTAATGATGAAGACGGAATAATTGCTAGGGAAGCTGTAAACCAAGTCTTACAACTATATTTTGATGTAGAGGGTACTAAGGATTTTCTAAGAAAACTTCAACAGGGCGAAATAGAAATAATAGATAGAGGTACACCAGAAATACTCTCACCACTTGCAGCGTATATGTTAAGAGTACCTGAAATAAGACCATGGATACCGGATATAAGTGGTATCATAGTAAAAACGTTAGATGGAATGGCATTTACAATAGATGAATTATCGGAAATCCTAGGATTACCTCCGAAGACTATAGAACATAAATTAAAGGATATGAGAAAACCAGAAGTTCTTGATAGAGTTTTTCAGTTCTTAGACGTTGAATTAGGAGAGTGGAGATGGGCTTTAGTTAGAGATGTTAAAGAGATAGTGGAAAGCGACATATTTGCAGAGTCGTTTAGTCCGCCAGATATTAATGAGGCTTTTATGTTACATATAAAACCGCAAAGTGGTGAATCATTTATACCAGTATATTTCACTCCTAGGGAAATACTCAATGACATCGAAGGATTTAAGAAGAAAATACCTGTTAATGAAGCTTACGAAGTAAGGGTTGTATCATTGTCTTCAAGCTTGCTGCAATCGCTTTCGCCGAAATACTACTACGTATCAAAAGATATAATGCCGTATATAGCATTAAACGGTGCAGCCTTTCTTCAAAAACTTAAAGGATCGGTATAATACTTACTTAATCTCGGGGTGTGATGAACGCCACGCATCAGAGCCTTATGAAGATGGCTCGTGTTTCTGACCCAACCACGATAGTGTTAATGTGCTTCGATGATGAAATCGAGGTAAAGTGAACGGTGAACGCGTTATCCCCGCCTGAGAAAACAATAAGATTATTGTTTAGAATTCAAGTTAGAGAAGATAAAGTATTTACGAGATTTATACGAATATTACGAGATTTTGGTTTTAGAATAATAGATTTTGATGAAATGATACGAAGAATAATTGGGTATGTTACGATAGCTAAAATTGAAAGCATAGCAAGTATTCTAAAGGAATATGCTCTTTCGTATAGTTTTGAGGTAACAGCGATTATTAAAATGAGAAAACCTAGTGTATCTGATATATTTAAAAATAAGGAGTTAATAGGGGAATCATGTATTAAAGTGATTTCCAAATATGGAGACGAGCTACTTTGCCTTTTCTGTAGACATAGGTGTTGGCTTGTAAAGCTAACCAGGAATAAAGGTTTAATGAAAGTAACATTATTAAAGAAACCCGTTTCACCTCTAGACTTGTTATCACCATATTATTATACTTTTTATGACATAGAAGAAGTGTTGAGTGATAGGGACAACTTAATAAACGATTTAAAAATGTTGTATTCTATTTTCGTTAGTGAATAAAATGATGAACGCCCTATCCCCTGAATAGAGTAGATGATGTAAATGAATCCCGTCTGAAAAATTGAATGCCAATAGAGCAGGGAATAGCTTTTAAACTCTACCTACATGTTTTCGGCTAGGGGATAATGCATGGCTGAGCCTAATATGGTGGTAATTGGTAGAAAGCCTATTTCTAGTTATGTTTTAGCGGTAATCGTAATGTTCAACCAGGGAGTAGACGAAGTAGTAATAAAAGCTCGAGGTGAAGCTATAAGCAAAGCTGTGGAGGTCTATAATGCTCTAAGAGATAGGTTAGGTGATAGTATAGAACTTGTTGGTGCAGAAATAGGTAGCGAGTATACAAGATCTAGAAGAACATCATATATAAAGATTAGAGTTCGCCGTGTATTTTAGCTACTAGCGATTACACGTTCGAGTT
>CAZWTS010000202.1:0-6168 GCA_964637085.1 uncultured Desulfurococcales archaeon
TCATCTGGAAAGCTATAACAAGATCGTCCCAAAGCTCTAGAATGTTTAAGCCGTGGTCTAACGCGTATTTAACGGCTAGAATATAGTCTTCTAAAACCGTGCTGACCACGTTTATATAGCCCTCACTAATGTATTCAGTAAACTTCTCTAAGGCTATCCCTCTACGCCTCCGAGCTAAATGGGCATATACTTGTGATAGAACTAGAGTAGAAGTATATGCTTCATATACACCGTTTTCGGCATCAAGTAATATGTTTAGAGCCCTCATACTATAATCTGGATCCCTCGATAAAACATAGATGAATATATTGGAATCAATAAACCTCTTAGGAATACCGCTCAAGGATTCTCTAACTCCTAATTTCTTAGCTCGTATAGGCTAATGTTTCCTCTATTTCCTTTAAATCGATTTTTTCCTCACCAGCTAGTCCCAGTAAGTCTTTAGCAGTAATTCTCCGTTCAATCCTTAATATTATAGTATTATTGTCTCCTAACTCTACTGTTAGCTCGGTACCATTTCTTATCTTAAGCCTACGCCTAATCTCTGATGGCAGAGTGATTCTACCCCGAGAGTCTACTACAACCTTAGTGGGCATAGCAGCTTACCCACATATAAGTTACCCGGTTGAAGCTAGATATAAGTATTCCTCTTGGAACCTCTAGCTAGTCTTACGGGAGGTTTTTGAAGGCCTCTACGAGGTTCTCAACCATTACTCCCAGTATTATTAGTATAGTCGTTAAGGCTAGTAGGGTTAGAGTCGCCTTAGGCGATAAGTGCTTTCTAGGTATAACGTGTTCGTGTATGGGAGTATGCCATAAGTGTTCTATTATCCTCATATAAGCGTAGAGTGCTGTAGCCGATACAAGTATTATGATTAAAGCCTGTACGTGTTGACCAGCCATTATAAGTGATTGGTAGAGATATAGTTTACTAAAGAAACCCGCGAAGGGTGGTAGCCCGGTTAGACTTAGTGCTCCAGCAGTAAACGTTAATAGTGCTAGAGGGTACATGCGCCCATATCCTTCAAGAGCATAAATGTTCCTCGTCTTAGTCTCGTGTACAAATACACCTATACTTAGGAAGGCAAGAGCTTTACCAATCATATGGGTGAGTAAATGGAGTAGTCCAGCTGAAACACCATTCGGGTCTCCGAGGTTTAACCCCATGAAAGCTAGTGATGTGTTAACAATAGTACTGTAAGCGAGTATTCTCTTAACATCATTACTAGTAGCCATCATGAACGCAGAGTAGAGGGCTGAAATAGGTAGTAGGTATGAGAGTACTAGGGAAACATTCTCTATAAGTCCATTATAAATCGTAGTAGTCTTTAAGAATACTATTGCTCCATTAACAACTATTATACCTGATAGTAAGGCGGAAACAGGCGATGGGGCATCGGCATGGGCATCGGGGAGCCAGAAGTGATTAGGTAGAATAGCTGATAGGAAGAGTGAAGTCCAGGTAAAAAACACTAAGCTTACCAGTATGTACATGTTAGGTTCTAATAGTTTCTCGTAGAGTAAGTCTAAGTATAAGATACGAGTGTCAACGTATACGAATAATACTCCAAGTAAAAAGAAGTTTAAGAACACGATACCAGTAATCGAGTACTTTAAACTAGAGACAATAGCCTTAAATCTATCATTATAATATGCTACCAATACGTAAGCTGATATACCGGAAACCTCTAACATTACGTAGAGGTTAAATAAATCCCTAGTTAATAACACTCCGTTGAAACCAGCTTGTAAGCCCAGTATCATAGTGTAGAGGAGATAGCGGTTATCATAGTGTCTAGCATACCATAAAGTATAGGTACTTGTTAAGAAGAATACTAGAGAAGAATAAAACAATAACAATTTATTCACATGAGTTAAAGCATAAGCTATACCTATTGGTGGAGGCCACCCAGAAAAATAATAATATACTATATCTCGAGAATCCAGCATAATCATAAATGCTAAGAAAAACACGGTTAAGGATACTGTAATAAAATAATAGTCTATAAACCTCTTACCCGCTAATCTTGAAAGGAGGGGTAGGATGAAAGCAGCCGCCATAGGAGCCATAACAAGTAACGGTACAATAACGTCTGCATCCATTACTCTTCTCCTACTTCTTCTACTTCTACTTCCCGAGCCTCTTCTTCAACCCGCAGGGCTTTATGAAAGTCTAGTGTACCTAAGTGATCGTATAGGCGTAGAGCTAGAATAGACAACAATATAGTTAGAGCCAGTCCTATAACAATAGCAGTAACAACAAGAGCCTGGGGCAATGGGTCAACGAAAACACTCGTACTCCAATTTAAACGGTGTACGGGGGGAGAAGACCTACCCGGAGATAGGTAGCCAGCAGCAATAATTAATATGCACGTGGCATCACTCATAATCGTTAAAGCTATAATCTTCTTAACAATATTGGGTTTAAATACGGCTCCAATAACCCCTAATACTATAGAAGCAATTATAGCAGTAGTAAAAAGATTCCATAAGAATACTTCGGCATCCACTAGACTCTAACCCCTTGATCTTTCTTCTCAAATACTATACTAGCTATAGTGTAGAATACTAGTGTAAAAGCAGCTGTAACCGCAACGTATTCGAATAAATTATATAATAATACAACAAGGGTATAGCGTACACCCCCAACCTCATAGTATAAGTTAAAGAAAGATAATGGAGGCTTTGCTTGGTTCTGAAACACGAACCCACTATAACCATGGAGTACACCGGAAACAACTGGTAGGAAAGCTAGTAATACTATACCTAAAAGCCCTAGAGTACGTATCGCTAATGCTCTCCCAAGCGGCAATAGGTTTAATTTAACCCAGTTCAAACCATATACTACTATCAATATAATCATAGCAGTAGATAATAGTGCTCCAGCCTGAAAACCGCCACCAGGCGATAAGTGTCCATTTAACGCTAAAGCCAATGAGACAGTGAAGGCTATAATTAGAGATAAACGTGTAATAAGTCTAACTATTAATGAGTACCCACTACTCCCTAATCCATGAGGCAAGATTTTCTGGTAAACTATCCATCCCCCAATAACTGCTATAAAGAGAACACTTGTCTCAAAGAAAGTATCTATTCCACGGAAATCCCATAAGATAGCATTAACTATAGCTAGAGACAAGCTACTATTAATACATTCACAATAAGAATACTCTATGAATAATCTAGAAAGCTCGCTAAGCTCACTCTGCAACGGTATTATAGAGCAATTATTAATTGTTAATAATAGTGAGAATAATATTATAGAAGAAACCAATACTATGGGTCCTAGTAAACCCCTACTAGCCCCCGCCATCTAGAACCCTCATAGAAGCCTATAAGAAACTATTGTTCCTAGTAGCTATTCCTCGTAAAGCCTAATACTATATGTCTGCCGCATAAATAATCTTTTACCCTCCAAGTAAGACTATTAGAGCTAGGAATAACATGAATACGAGTGATAAGGTAAGCATGAAGCGGCTATCATATTCTACGTCTTCTAAACGATACTGAAGCCTCCTTAACAAGTATATGATACTAACTAGAATTTTCTCATGAACTAATTCGTCGTGTATTCTCCTAAAATACACGCTAAAATATTCTAAGTGCGACCAGACATAGTATGCAGCTATGGTTAGTAAGGGTATAATGAGCATAGTTGAAATAACCATAAATAACTCCTGCCCCGGGGACAGTAATTGTAAGGCTTGTGGAAGCCTAGTATAAGCTATAATAGGTGTTACAACAATGTACTCTACTATATTTTCCGCACCCAAGGCTATAGCCGTCTTATCTATCATCACATTTACTAGGGGTGTTATAAGGGGTAAAATCATCATTAATGTTATGAAACCATAGAGTAATAGTACAGCGTATTTATCATATAGCCTACTATGTTTTCTCTCAATGAGCTCTAGTAATCTATGATAGTCTCTACTAGGAGTTGAAAGCTTCAATAACAGTCTAAGCATGTAGGATGCCGTTAGTAGAGATGCTATAACAGCTATAGAGGCTTCAAAGAATACTTGTGTCATAGATGATAGCGTAGCTGTATGGGCTAGAGACTTAGCAATATATATTATAGATGGGGGTATTCCTATGAGCTGTAATGCTATTAGTATGAGTAGGCGATAAGTATTTCTCATAGCATTAGATAAGCCTCCAAGCTTATTCAAATCTCTTAATCCTATACTAGCTTCAATACCAGCAATGGCTAGAAAGAATAGAGCCTTACCAAGCATGTGGCCGAAAACATAGAGTACGATGGAAGCAAACGCAATAGAACCCAGTAGCTCGTAGACTTCTCCACTCTCTAGTAAGTGAGCCGTAGAGCCGAGGCCGAAAGCAACGTAACCCATATGAGCTATAGTACTATAAGCTACGAGCCTCTTAACATCACGGCATGCAAGCGCGTAGATGGAACCATAAAGTATACTTGCAACACCAGCAATTATCAATACTAGTGATAGAGGCTCAAAGAGCTCTAGCACATAGAAGAATACTCTAATAATACCATAGGCTCCGAGGGAAACACCAATAGAGCTTAAGAGAGCAGAAATAGTTGATGGTGCTTCAGCATGAGCTCGCGGTAACCATATGTGGAAGGGGACAAGCCCCATTTTAACCATGAATCCAAGCAGTATTAGCGTAGACGACACCATAACATAGTAGTCTACTGTATGCGTTACCCTAAACCACTCTCTAATCACTAAGTAATCATATGCTCCTCCAGCTTCATTAGACAGTATTAGGAAACCCATTAAGGCAAGCATGCTTGCAATAGATAGGCTTACCATGTATACTATAGCAGCCCTCCTAGCCTTAACATTAGCGCGGTCAACAACTATTAGTAGAGCAGTTAAAACCAAGGCAGCATCCAATAACAGTATAGTTATAATCGGGTTAGAGGCTGGGAAGAAGCTAAGCATAACAAGGTAGAGGAGGTTAAAGTAAACCCAATAATGTATTTCATCAAGCTTCTTGCCAGCTACATAATATATGCTGTAGAGGGCGACAAAGAACCATATGACACCGTAACCGAATAAAAACATAGAGGAGAGTGGGTCGAAGAGAAACGCTACATAAGTTATAGAACTAGGGGAACCCGTTAAAACTACTAATATGTTTTTCCCGGAAATAAGAATGCGTAGAGAAAAAACCGCTAAGTAGAGGGAAGAGAAAGCAGTTGATAAGGAAGCAATAATACTACGCCACTGGAAACGAGTAAACAATAATAGAGTGGATAGTAGGGGAGCCAAATATATTATCGTTAAAGCAAGCTCTACCACTATACTAAATCCTCAAATCATAAATAATAACTACTTAGGGAATAAAACTATAACGAATATTAGAGGAGAGGAGAGAGGGCCCGGATAGGAATGATGAAAACGCGTCTTACATGCACTATATGTGGTAGAGTAATCGATGAAGAAGAACTCGTAAAATGTAGTATATGTGGGGCACCCATGCATAAGTCGTGTATAGATGAGGAAGTACTAAGTGATGCCGAAGGAAACATTCTTTGCCCTAAGTGTGCTTCAATAGCGGCTCTAGACTGGCTTGATCATATCCTAACTCTATACTCTCATAGTATTAAGGGTAGTGATAGAGAAGAATTATTAGGGAGGCTTAAAACCATGGTTAAGTTATTGGGGGAGTAAATGTAATTCTTTTAACTGTGTAGTACACCCCACATATACTAGAGGTTAAACTCCACATAGGCCTTATCCTTGTGGATTAATATAACATAGTATTCGGTGGAGAATAGATATGTCCGATAAGAATAGTGATAACGTAAACGAGGAATTAGACTACATACTCCAAGCACTCGGCCACCGAGTTAGGAGAAAAGTAATAGAACTCCTAGCCGAAAAAGGACCTTTAACCTACACCGAGTTAATGAAGGAGACAGGAGTCGACGACTCGGGTACTTTCGGGTTCCATTTAAGGAGGATGAGTAAGCTCCTGAAAAAGAATCGTATGGGCGAATACGAGTTAACAGTACTGGGATGGAAAGCCTATAAAACCCTATGTGAACTCCAGGGTAAGAAACCAAAACCATATACTAAACCCCCAATTGACTTAGGTGTACTAGCTCCAACGGAGAAGTTAGAGGAGAAAGCAGAAGAAACATATAGAATACCTGTATCCTTTGAGGAGGGAGAAGAGGAG
>CAZWTS010000203.1:0-2815 GCA_964637085.1 uncultured Desulfurococcales archaeon
TGCTAGGTCGATTTTACTGATAATAATGTCTCCGAATTTTTTGAAATTATCTCGAAGAATTTCTTCTATTTCATTACTATTTAATATAATTTTGAATCCATAGTATTCATGTAGATCCGTAAACCCGTATGTTTCCATTTCTTTTTTATATCTCTCGTCTAAGGAAAATATTTTTTCTGCCGCATGAGCAAATGGTAAATGTCCTATATCGTGTAGTAATGCTGCTAGTCTTAATGCTCCTTTAGCTATAATTAAGTCTATTGCAATTCTATGAATATCTATATCTGAAACATTTCCTATAGCTCTGTTTAGATAATTAGCATTTGCCCACTTCCATAATTTTTCTCTATTCCTTAGAAATTTTAGGTAATCATTACTAATTATGAACTCTTTGAGACTATTAAATATATTATCTGCTATTTTCATTACACCTATAGAATGCTCAAATCTTGTATGGGTGGCTGCTGGATAGATTAGGTTTATAAAACTTAACTGTTTTATATGGTGTAGTCTATTAACAATTCTAGTTTGTAATAGATCATATTCTATTTTTGATATCTCTATTGTGTCATGTATTTTATCATTTAATAAAGCTCTCTTAGGTTCAAATATATTTAGTAACTCTTTAATGCCCTCCAATTCTATACTTCCGGAATTAATTTGTTAACTATTAGTATAAAAATGATTATCATAAACATCATTATAAAATATAATATCATTATATTTTACTATATTGTGTGATAGCAATTGAGAAAGTATGTTATTACTACTTGTCTCAATGGTTTAGAAGAGTGTGTTTGCGATGAGATCAGGGTTGAAGAATGTGGTTCCCTACTTAGTGGATTAGTTGTCTTTTACTCTACTAGTCTAGATAGAGTTTTGGGTATGCATAGTATTGCTAGTGTAGCTGAAGTTGTAGGTGTTTTTGGTGTTAGGGAGCCTAGTCGGAGGGTGTTCAGGAGGGTTCTCCGTGAAGTCTTCTATGCGTTAAGGGATAGTGGTAGGAGAGTTAGCGGTGTTCGTGTTTGGTGTAGTAATAGAAGGATTAAAGAGACTCTTAGAGTTACTGGTCTACGCGAGGTTAAACGGGTCTATGGTCATTCTAGAAGGGGTAGTATGGTTTGGTTAGTCTACTCTAAGAATAGGCTCTGGATAGGTGTTGAGGTTGCTAGGAGGATTTATTCTAGGCACTGGGTTACTAGTGCTGGGTTAAACCCTATGGTTGCGTATTGTATTGTTTCTAGGTTTATTGATGTTTTCTGGAAGGGTATGGTTCTAGAAGTCTTTGCTGGTGGTGCTACTATGGCTTTAGAAGCCTGTAGGCTTGGAGCCAAGTATAGTGTTGGAGTTGAACTAGATAGCAGTAGGGCTCAGCTCTCACTAGAAAACGCGTGGAGAAACGGGTTCAGCCAATGCTATGACGCTATAATAGCTGATGCATACAAGCTCCCCTTTAGGGATAAGTGCTTCGACTTAGTTCTAGGCGATCCTCCCCGGGGCTGGAGGTTTACTAGAATAGACTTAGAAAAACTCCTAGGAGTCTTGAAGAAGGTTTCTCGGAGGAAAATAATACTAGTTTTAGGTGAAGCTCCCCCAGATGGGAGAATTATTGGGAGGCTTAGAGTTGGTGGGAAGAAGATTTTTGTTGTAGAGTTTTAGGGTAATCTTTTATTCAATAACGCATACTATGTATTGGATTAACGGGTACTCCTCCGGAACGTCTATGCATTGTAATAGTACTAGAGTAGCTATTAGGGGCTACTGAAAATGGCGGGAGAACAATTATCGCATGTAATGGTTCACAGTATTGACGAACTCGTATACACGTTGTTCGTTGTATTAGCGCTTGGAGTATTATCGCTTCTTATAAGTAGGAAGACTAGGCTCTCCTATGTACCAATATTCATATTACTGGGTTTCGCCTTCGGCCCGATACTAGATATTATAGATATACCGCTTGCACGCAAGATATTTGATTATGTACGTGTATTCGGACTCGTTATCTTATTATTTGCTGAGGGACACACACTCCGATGGTATGTATTAAAGAAGCATTTGGGAACCATTATAACACTAGATACTATTAGCTTAGTTATAACCGCGTTAGTATCGGGGTTCTTCTTCTCATGGATTTTCCACTTACCCTTCCTAGCGGGTTTTCTTTTTGGAGCAATAATTTCCGCTACCGATCCAGCTACTCTAGTCCCATTATTTCATCAATACAAGGTTAGAGAGGATATTAAAGTAGTATTGTTAACGGAATCCATATTCAATGACCCATTGGGTATTGTTTTGACCTCCGTAGCTATAGCCCTACTAGTACCCCAGGCACCTAGTGCTAGATTTATTGAGGGCCTCATGGGCTTGTTATCGCTTCCTGGTGCTGCTATAGCATTCTTCCTCTATGAAGTAATAGTATCCATTATTATCGGCGGTGTTGTAGGCGTTATAGGCTACCTTGTAATAAGATACATAGGATTAGAGCAGAATGAAGAAGTATTCTTATTCTCACTAGCACTAGCTTTCTTCGGCTTCTATATCGGCGAAATAGTTCACGCATCAGGATACCTTGTAGCAACTATTGCTGGAATAGTATTGGGTAACCACCACGTATTCTTCAAGGAGACTTCCCGCGATGTTATGAAGATGCGTAGCCTAATAGACATAGAAGTACACTTCAATGAAATCCTAGCGACTTTTGCAGTAGTATTCATATTCATATTATTAGGCGCGAGTGTTGATCCAAGCATACTTGCTTCAACCTTCATCTACGCCTCGCTCGTAGCACTAGCAGTAGTATTCATAGCCCGCCCCC
>CAZWTS010000204.1:0-4111 GCA_964637085.1 uncultured Desulfurococcales archaeon
CTACGCTATAGCGGGGAGAGCGAAAAACTATCCTTGGAGAAAACTCTATAGAAGAATAGAAGAAACCTGCAGGAAACATAGAGTAAAATGCAGACCCGGAATGGTGTACGAGAACCCAGACAACCAAATAAACACCCTAGATAAATACCTATATCTCTAATAGATTTTTGTATGGAAGCAAAATTTATCCAGATATTCTATAATTATACTATCCTGGGTTTAATCTATTGGAAATCTACGTAATAGGCCATAGAAACCCGGATACAGATGCGATAATATCTTCACTAGCGTTTTCATACGTATTGAGAAAACTAGGATTTAATGCAAACCCCTACAGGATTGGTGATCTACAGCCTGAAACACGTGTTATATTAGAGAAAACAGGTTTACAAGCACCATTATTCATTAACGATATTAGAATTAGAGCACGCGATATAATGACTCCAAATCCTTTTTCCGTTAAAATAGGTGAGCCCATAAAGAGGGCAATAGACTTACTTGTAGCTAAATCTATTAGATCGGTACCAGTAGTTGACGATGAGAAAAGAGTTTATGGAATATTTAGCGTTGAATCTTTTGCGAAATTCTTCCTAAAAGAGTTATCGAGTATAAGATTAGTTTTACGTAATGTGCCAATAGACAATATTATTAAGACAACTAATAGTAAGATCCTATGCGGTTCCACTCAAGGAGTAATTAATGGTAGAGTCTATGTGGCAGCATCAAGCATAGAGATGTTGAGAAAATTCTCCCAGGAAATGAGGGGTCAAATACTAGTTGTAGGCGATAGGAGAGATATACTAGTTGAAGCACTAAATATAGGTGTTTCAACGATAATAATTACAAATAACTATAGTATAGATAAAGAAGTATTAGTGAAAGCCGAGGAGAAGAAGATAACCATAATAGTGTCGCCATATGACACCTATACTACACTTAGACTCCTTGATCTCAGCCAGCCAGTTGAATATTATGCGGATAGACCAGTAACAGTACTAGAAGACGTATTTGTAAGCGATGTGAAATCTACTATGATAAGAGAGGGTGTAAGAAGCATTATAGTTACAGACGAACTGAATCGATTGAAGGGAATAATTACTAGAAGCGATTTGGTTAAGGATTATAGGAAGAGGATAGCACTCGTAGATCATAATGAGTTTAGTCAATCTATTACTGGTATAGAAGAAAATATCATAATAGCAGTAGTAGATCATCATAGGATTAGCGGAGACATAGAAACCAAGGATCCCATAATATTTAGGGTGGAGCCACTCGGTTCTACTAATACCATTATATGGAATATCGCGAAAGAATACGAAATCCTTTTCCCCGAGAATATAGCCGAAGCAATGCTCTATGCCATATTATCGGATACGCTACTCCTACGAAGTCCCACTACAACTGATACTGATAGGAGAGTAGTAAACGAGATACTAAGGTATATTAATAAGAGTTTAAGCGAAGCAGTGGAGTTTATGAGAATAGCCATGGCAGCGAACGAGCCAAGTAATCCTCTTGATATAGTGACTAGAGATTTAAAGATATTTAATGTTAAAAATACGCGTTTCGGTATAGCTCAAATATTCACTACGAGGCCAGACAACTATATACACATAATTAAGGATATAAGAAGAGTTATGGAAAATATTCTTAGGGAAAAGAAGCTCAGATTCCTTATATTAATGATAACGGATTTCATTGAAAACAATAGCATAATAATAAGTGTTGGTGAAAAGAGAATAGTCGAAAAAGCCCTCGAAGTAGACTTATCTAAAGAATATGCAGTATTAGAAGGAGTTACTTCGAGAAAGAAACAAGTACTCCCTAAAATACTAGAATATCTGGAGAGAATGTATTAGAGTACGCTACAAGTTAAACAACTTAGAGGTTACTTCACATTGAACCAGTTCTTCGTCTTTAAGAAGATGAGCACTATTCCAAGGATATTTAGTGAGTTAAAATTCAATTTTAGAAATATAGATAAGACATGCATAGATTATGCTGCAGAAAGATACGGTAAAAACGTTGTGTTCAACATACCATTATCTATGGTGAATATAGCTAAACTCATTAGAAGCGTTTATCCATATGATATCTATATAGGGGTTATTGATGACTTAGATAAAATTGATAATAAACATTTAAGTGAGCTAGAAAACATAAACTACATAGTTCTTTATGCCAATAGTATTGAAGAACTAGTCTCTGCGAGAAAAATTCTAAGAGAGTTGAGCCGCGCCAAGCTTCCGTATAAGAAGTATATCATATTGAGGATAGATGAGAATACTTTGAGGGACGATATACTATTATTTCTCCATTCATCAACGATATATAGTTATAGACCAGTATTCCTTGTACACAGGAACGGTTTAAAGGGCATACTAGGTTTAGTAGTCAATAATGATATAAGGCATTGTATTACTAAGTGGTTTAACCATAATGTTTACATGTATTTTAATAGTCTCGTAGCAGATACACCAGTAGCAATATTATCACCCTTCGATAAACCCGATGTAGAATTGGTTAGATTTAGCGATTGCTTTGCGTTTCTATGTCGTAGTAATAGAACTATAGATGTATCATCAATTATAAGGTATCTATATGAGAATTCAAAGCCCCTTATAAGGATAGGTGATGTAATAATAGATGACGAATTCGTCTTCATAACGGATAAGCTTGGAGAATACAAGAGTATACGTTTAACGAGTAAGAATGTCGGTGTATCATATACTAGGGTTAGAAGAGTAATAAAGGAATTAGAGAAGCTAGAAAAACTTCTTGGAATAGAATTGATTGAAATGAAGAGAGGTGGAAGTGATCACGGAAAGACCTCTTATACCCATATAGGCAAGGTAGTAATAGATAATATAAAAGACTTATATGGTAGTCTAATTCGATCATACTCGAATATTGTTTCAAGTACTTTAGAAGAGTTGAAATCCTCTAGTAATACGCCTATTTGTACTTTCCCCTTATCGCTTTAAAACATAAACATACAATTACCTACGCTTAATTTCGAGGACATAATCATAGGTATTCTCTATGGGAAAATTTACTTCTACGTTAAGTATATTTAATATTTCCATAAGCGTATCTGCTTTCACATATATTCTAACCATCCTACTTCCTTCCAGCCAGCTAGCAACATCGGCTTGGTCTTCTAGATCCCGTTGTATTACACTTAATATTTCTTCCACTTGCTCTCTACTAAAGGCTCCAAGCTCTCTAACTACACCATATAGTACTTCGTAGTGTTTTGTATCAATAGAATATTTATGTCTCTTATATCTTAGCTCTACGCTTATATTGTAATACAAGTTCTTGCTCCTCTCTTATTCTCTCTATAATGTATCCTCCAGCAATACTATATATTTCTCTAAGACGTAGATCGTCAAGAATGGATGCTTTCACTAATATTTTCTCGCGTGCCTCCTTCAATGTTTTTGAAGACTTTATAATATCTACTATGTCTTTGAGAATTCTATCTCTATCATAATAGCCAACATACCTCCATAGATAATAGCGTAAATCCTTGTATAGTCTCTCATTAAATAATACTCCTAGCTCACGTTTCATAATACTAGTTCTTGCTTCTACTATTTTCTTTTCTATTTTCTTATTAACTAATCCTAAGAGTTGTCCCAAACCAAAAAGTATTGCTTCTGGTCTCGGAGGGCATCCAGGTATATACATGTGGACTGGTATTATCTTATCTACTCCGCCATAAACGGCTAAGCTATCGTAGAATATTCCTCCAGAAATAGCACAAGCTCCTATTGCAACAACTATTCTAGGGCTAGGAGGCATTGCTTCGTATACTCTCTTTAAACCTATAACGACTTGTCTATTAACAGATCCCGATACTAATAATGCATCTGCTTGACGCGGTGTTGGAACGAGTTTAATACCAAATCTCTCAACGTCATAGAATGGTGTGAGTACATCGAGTACTTCTATGTCACATCCATTACAAGCACTTGCATCCACATGGAATACCCATACACTTCTAAGTTTGGGCTTGTATTGTTTTCGCATAGGGATCCCACCTCCTATTCTTAATGGATGTAGAGAAAATGGAGTTACGGCACTCGCGGCAAAGAAGCATTCTCTC
>CAZWTS010000205.1:0-6987 GCA_964637085.1 uncultured Desulfurococcales archaeon
GCTTTCACAGCTGCTTATTCAAGGTACCTCGGCTTGGAATTATCCAAGGAGGAAATATCGCGTATAGCATTTGAAGCCGAGAAAATAGTTCACGGAAAACCAAGCGGGATAGATAACACTGTTGCAACCTATGGTGGTGCAATCCTATATAGGGAGGGAGTATTCTCAAGGCTACGGGTTGGAGACATAAAAAGTTATTTCATTATAGCTGATACAGGCGTACCTAGATCAACTCGTGAAGCCGTTTTAAAGGTCTTAAAACTATATGAAAAATACCCGGAAATACTCGAGCATTTATACACGGCAGCTGAGAAAATAGTTGAAGAGGCTAAATCAGCTCTAGAAGAAGCTGATGTGGAGAGACTTGGAGAATTAATGAACATTAATCATGGCTTATTATCTGCTATAGGTGTTTCTAGTTACGAAATAGAACAATTAGTCCATCTCGCACGGAAAAGCGGGGCTCTGGGCTCTAAGATAACTGGTGCTGGTATAGGTGGTTCTATAATAGCTTTAGCTGAAGTAGATAATGTTGATAGAGTATATAATGTTCTAGAGAAATATGCGAAAAACATTATAAAGGCATCTATAGATTGGGAAGGTGTAAGAATAGAGAAATTCATACGGTAGTCGACATGGAAGCTGAAGACCCGAGATTCATAGCTGTAAAGCTTCTACGAGTACTAAGAAAACATTATACCTATCGTGAACTAGAAGAATATTTTAACATACCAGCACCAAGTATATGGAAGTACATTACTGGTAAGGTTTTACCAACACCAGAGAAAGCCCGGGAGATCCTCGACACCATAGTTGCTAAGAAAATGGTTTCACAGCTAATTAAGAGACTAATAAAGACAGTAGATGGAGGCATAATAGATTTAAGTGATATAATATATGACGTGGGTATACTAAAACTGATAGGTCTTGAAGCATATTATTACTTCGCTGAACAAAAGCCTTCTATAATAGTTAGCATAGAAGTAGACGGTATCCCCGTAGCCTTAAGTGTTGCTGAATATTTTAACGCAAAAATAGTAATAGTTAAGAAGAGACCCGAGGCTAGCCTAAGAGAATATATAGAGTATAGTTTTATTTCAAGAGATCTTCCCGTAATTACAAAACTATATGCACCGCGAGAACCGTTTACTAGGAGAGACCGTGTATTAATAGTAGATGATCTATTAAGAACCGGGAGGACGTGTAGAGCACTAATAGAAATGGTGAAGAATACTCCAAGTAAGCCTATAGGGGTTTTCTCTATTCTAGCTGTGGGTAATGGGTGGGTACCAGTTTTAGAGGAAACCGGCTTAAAAGTACATATAGTCTACTGGTATAAGCAGTAAAATAATACAATGCGTAGGCTCTGAATAATTGCTGGTTTAATTGAATATTAGGCTATCTTTTAGGAGGTTATCTCTTTCTACGCTTTCTCGTAGTTACCTTCTTGGTTATTATCTTCTTTCTAACCATTCTATCAAATGCGATTATACCAGTAATATACGATATTATTATAGATAATATTAGTAACGTAACATATCCTCCTTGAACACCTAGATTAGCAAATGCTACTAGCTCCTTCATTCCTCTTAATGCGTATGTTATTGCTGCAATACTTATCCCTATGAGGTAGCCCAACCCATAGCCTAGTGCTCCCGTTACTGCTACTCTATCTCTAGCGCCCAGTAGTTCGCCAGAATATATGAGAGCTGATACTATACCAGACGCAATAGCAGCTACTAGAACCGCTATGTAGGCATAGTCTTTGAACAAAGCCGTTATAACTGCTACGGGTACAGCTGATGCTATAATTGAGTAGTAAAGACACTTTTTCTCAACGAGTTCTATCATACTTTACTCACCACTTCCTTTCAATGGCGAATACTATCTATGTTTGCTGGAACCCATTTTAACGCTAGAGGAATAAAACCTTATCCTACTCTCACATCAACGCTCCGTCTAGCAACGCTAATTATTAATTGCTTAAACCGTTCAATGATGTTGCGGGGGGCATTATATCTTAGTCTAACTCTCACTCTACTATTACTAACGAGGATCGTGTATGCTTTTAAATCAAAGTAATCGAGAACTTCACGTACATCAGTATCAGATATCTCGGGTATTTTTCTAAGACTACCACAGGGGCCTAGTCTACAAGCATTACATGATAAACCGTGGGCTTCAATATTTGCCGCACATGCTGAAGGATAAACAGTTAGACCGTAATCTTCGGCTATACGAGTGATCTTCTTCTTTAAATCAGTTTCACGTATAGTTACCTGGTCTCTACTACTTTTAGGTTTACGTGGCATTCGTTTCAAAATCTCTCCTATATTAATGCCTTTTAATGTCAGTCTCCTAATTATACCTGGAGTTACTCGTAGAGACCCTAAAACTATACCATTAACACCTTTCTCTGCTGCCAGCGCTATTATCTTCTCTGCTTCTCTATCAGTTATACCAGGTATAATAGGTCGCATAAACAATGTTACATGGAGTCCTTCTCTCCTCATAACCTCTATTGACTCTATACGCTCGAGTGGGTGTGGAGCATTAGGCTCTAATACCTTGGCTTTATCAATTGTTATAATAGTGATTAGAACACTTAATCTCGGCTCACTACGTTTAAGCTTAACAGCTAGTTCTTTTGATACTGGAATCTTTGTTGAAACCTGGCTCGGTAAGCCAAGGAAACGATGTACGGTGTATATGTATTCTAGGGCTTTATCAATTGTTTCGGTGAGAAAGGGTTCAGTAACGCTTCCATAAGCAGCAAGCGTGTAACCCGGATAAACATAGGGGTTTATAGCTAAAGCGTACGCCATCTCGATACCACTTAGAGGATAAGGCTGAGGCTTCATAGGAAAACCCATATCAGGTACATAGCAGTAAATACATCCAAGACTACATCCAATCCCCGTATGGATAGTCATTCCACACGGTCTAGGTAATCGTTTAGAATGATGATCTCTTCGGGCACGATTAATGGACTCAGGGGTTAGGTTTTCTTCGAGTTCCTCTATAACTTTTTCTTTGCGTTTAAGAGCTTCGAGTAATATGTTCATATATTGAACACCGTGTACTCCGATATCGGTAGTATTAAGGGTCTATGGCTTAGTCTACTAGGTCTAGCCAATATAGCTGGCAGAGGTAAAATATAATATTTTGATTCCGCTAGGAATCTACGAGATAAAATTTATGTTGTAGCTTAAGTTTTTAGCACGGTAGTACTCGTAAGCTATAGCCGGTATTGGCGATAGAGTTGAGCAATAAACCGAGGATAACGTTTAAATGCTTAAGTTGCGGCATATGTTGTACTCTTTCACCTATAACAATTCTCCCCCACGAAGCAATAATTCTCCATAGGGAAGCTGCAAGACTTGGTATAAAATTAGAGTTAACAGAAGGCTATAGAATATATGATGATGTATCGGATAAAAACATAGTTCTATCCTATGCAATAAAGCTTAGCGGTAATCGTAGATGCCCTTTTCTAACACGTGATAATAAGTGTCTAGTACACAATACATATAAGCCATTGACTTGTAGGAGTTTCCCTTATGTCCCTCGAGAAATACAATATTATATCGATAATTCTACGCGTACCATAATGCATAGATCGGTTTATGGTATTTCAACTGCATGCATGTTTGTGAAAAACAATGCAAAGCTCTTAGAAAAAGAATTATTAGAGCATGGTATCGCGAAAATATTTCCAAGCGAATATAAGTATGCTCAAGAAGCAGAGCGTTGGCGTAGATGGTATATGAGAACCCTAACCTATCTTTGGAGAATGGGATTTGTGGACTTGTATAGTGAGCCCTTAGAGGATGCGAGAAGTGTAAATGCTTATGTCTTTATAATCTCTAAGCTAATTATAGCTAGAAGAACATTAACTAATAGAGAATAAGTATGCTCGGACTACAAACGCCGGGAAAAACATATATCATACAAGTATCCGGTTATGAAGTGTTAGTAACATTAATCTAGTGGAACCTAGGTGCCCTATATGTCTTCAATAGAAGTAGAACAGCGGAAGAAGTTACGCGAGAAGCTATTAAATGAAGGAATAAACCCCTATCCACATCAACTAAAATTTACTCCCCTACCAGTTAGGAAAATAATTGAATCGCCAAAAATAGGTTCAAAAGTTGCTGTTGCTGGAAGAGTAGTAGGCGTGAGGAGACACGGAAAACTAGTCTTCATAGATTTAGTGGACGATGGATCTAGGATACAGTTGTTCCTATTCAAGAAGGAGCTTGGCGAAAAGTTTGATTGGTTTATGGATAATGTTGATCTAGGAGACTTCATAAATGTTTACGGCGAACTCTTCTACACGAAGAGAGGAGAATTAACTATAAGAGTAGAAGATTATATGCTTGCAGCTAAAGCTCTACGGAGTCCCCCAGTAAAATATGGTCATAGAATCATGGATACAGAAGTAAGATATCGTAAGAGATACCTCGACATCATGATGACACCTCAAGTTAGGAGAATATTTGAGATAAGGTTCAAAGCAATTGAAGAGATAAGAAAGTTCATGTGGAGCCGGGGATATATCGAGGTAGAAACACCTATATTACAACCAGTATATGGTGGGGCAGCGGCTAGACCATTTATGACACATGTATGGGCGTTAGATGAGGACTGGTATCTACGTATAAGCCCAGAATTATACTTGAAGCGTCTAATAGTTGCGGGATTCAACAAGGTTTTCGAAATAGGTAAGAATTTCAGGAATGAAGACATAGACGTGCACCATAACCCCGAGTTCACGATGATGGAGGCTTATGAGGCATATGCAGACTATAATGATATGATGAGGTTGACGGAGAACCTTGTATCAACGGTTGCCTGGAAAGTGTTGGGTACTATGAAAGTAAAATATCCAGTTGAAACAGAGACTAGCGAGGTAGTCGAGGAAACAATAGACTTATCACCCCCATGGAAAAGGATTAGATTAGTTGATGCCCTGAGAGAATACGCTGACCTCAACGTAGAAGAGTTATCAGATGACGAAATAAAGGAGTTATTAAATAAATATCAGTTGAAAGTAGCTGGAGGCTATGAGCGTGGTAGAGCTATAGTTAAATTATTCGACAGACTTGTTGGTAGAAAATTAATCCAGCCAACATTCATAATAGATTTCCCGGCATCATCTTCACCACTAACAAAACCTCATCGAGAAAACCCTGAGTATGCTGAAAGATTTGAAGCATACATAGCTGGACTAGAACTAGCAAACGCCTACACGGAGCTAAACGATCCCGTACTTCAAGCAGAGTACTTCCGTAGAGAAGAAGAAAGAAAGAAAAAGGGGGATGTAGAAGCACATCCCTATGACTGGGACTTTGTTGAAGCACTAGAATACGGCATGCCTCCCACTGGCGGCTTGGGAGTAGGAATAGATAGGTTAATAATGATCCTAACGGGTTCAACATCTATTAAAGAAGTAATATTGTTCCCAATGATGAAGCGTGAAGAAGGGGTTAAAGAGACTAGTGAAAAGCAAGTATAACCTAGACGATTTGTTTAAGAGAGTAGAAGAAAACTCCATCATATTTCTAAGACTCTATATTAACGCTCTCGATAATGCTGTTAGAGCAATGGCTGAAAGCAATGTTAGAGGATTAATTAAATGGACTTGGAATTCTATTGAATATCTTGTAAAATATTTATCTGCGGTACATGTTAGAGAACTCTACCGTGTCCTTAAAAGGAAAATTATCAACAGTTATCGTGATAAGAATATAGACGTAGATGAGGAAACAATAGTAGAATCAATAGTACCGCGGCTACATAAGAGTATTAGACCTAGAGCACGTGTACTAGAAGAAATAAAACCCGAGCTTAAGGGACTATATGAAACAGTATTGTGGGCTGAAGCATTATTCCTAGCTCTTCAAGAAGGCTATGAGGACGAAATAGAAATAAAGGATATTGCTATAAGAGTTCTCTCACAAATCCAAGCCTTATCGAAGAAAATTCACCTATTCTAGCTTTAAAGGTAGTTACATAGGATCTCCACTAGTTTTTTTGCAGCATCGATCACTTGTCTACGGGGCTTACCGCCTAGGTCTAGACATGAGACTTGAATTCCAAGTAAGCATATATCACTTATACTGGTGATAGTCTCCTTCACGTACCGTATAACAGTATCTAGTGGTAAATAATGTGTAGTTATTGGTTCGAACGAAGCAATCTCATCAAGATTACAGGTAAATATAATACTCCCAGGCTCTAAACCTGCCATGACGCCGTCTACTATAAGGAGCTTACTTGGTTTTAGCTCAGCTATCCTATGCGTACATAACTCGAGTCCCCCTGGGCATTCTATGCTCCTAATTTTCGATCCACACCGAGTTGAGAGTTCACGGCAAAAATATAATCCAACAATATCGTCGCATCGAAGCTCATTTCCTATACATGCTACGATTAATCTCCTATTATCCTTTATCCATTCTAAAAGTTCGTTGAGAAAGACTCTTCACCCAATACGTGGTAAGTTAGCTATTGTCTCTTTCTACCAGCTATGAGTCCACCTATTAATCCACCAATACCAGCGAACAATATTTTTCCAAGCGACATAATGATTAGTGCTGTAGTTATGCCGAGTCCTATGAAGGCTCCAATAACAGCTCCAAGAGGCCCCAAGATCAAGGCGCCAAGAATAAACGCTATGACGCCAATTATGATTGCTCCTAGAACACCAGCTAATACACCAGCAATTAAACCAGTACTCCATCCACCGCCCGCAAGATATCCCGCAAGAAGACCGGCTATGAAGGGCCCTATAAACGGTATCCATCCCAAGACTATCATTAATAGAAAACCCGCGATAACACCCTTTAAGAGACCCATATAATACACCCAAGAATATAATGGCTCCACGAGAATAATACTTTTCTCCAATTGAATAGGGCTCAGCGAAGAGCGCGTTCACCATTAATAAATGAGTAAGCACGAGAGACTTCATCACAGCCAACG
>CAZWTS010000206.1:0-9785 GCA_964637085.1 uncultured Desulfurococcales archaeon
AGAAGAAAAACGCCATGACAGGTCCAGCCCCCGGGAAAATATTATTAAGGAATGCTAGAGTCTATGTAAAAACTACATCGGATAGAACGTTATTAGAGAACGCTCAAGTCTTTATTCATTTAAAGGGATATTCTAGAGCAAGAGTAACACACATCGACATAGAGCATCCCAAACTAAACGAGATAATTCCCCCTAGGAGCGGTGGTTTCTATAGGCTACTTTGGCATCCAAGGGGAATAGAAGTTAGCCTCTCAAGGCTTGTCCCCGGGTTAAGCATTATAGTAGAGGACAATACTTTAGCCAAACTTTTGAAACCTATGGAGAAATCCTGGTGTTACGTTGGCGGTAAGAGTGGTGGAATCTTTATTGGATTAAAGAAACACCTTATTGAGAGACTGGAAAAACTAGTTCGCGAACTAGAAGGAAAGGAATAGAAATATCTACTATATTGCGTAATTATATTATGTTTTCCCAGATATACAAGTTATGTTATTTTCAGTGAATCTTACGAAAATATTTAATAGTCTGTAACTTCTGTTAGGAACACGGCTGAACAGTATTGAGTCAGCTAGCAACAGTCGCTGATGACTTGAACAAGTTCATAGATGATGTAGAGTATCGCATGAATATAGTACTTAATATGTTAGAAGAATTCTTATACGAGAAGAACATATTATTAACACCGGATACGAGGCTTATGATACAAAAATATGTTGCAATAACTTATCGTGAAATATTCTCACGTAAACAGTACTCCATTGACGTATTCTTAAACTATCTCGTTGCTCCAGTAATCCGCCGGTTCTATCCCGGTAAGAAATATAAGAAGATAATAAAAACAGTAGAGAAACGATTACATGAACTACTACCCGACTTGTCTTGAGAGGTGTTCTAAATGGAGTATTGGCTAGTCTCTTCTCTCGCGGCCTTCGCTCCCATAATAGCTATATTGGGGGCCTTTATTACACCTCTCCTATACACGGTTACTAAGAGTAGAAAGCTAGTTTTCTCTATTTCTCAACTCGTTCTCACGGTTAATGCTATAATAGTATTGCTTGTAGCACATTATGTTTACACTAACAACACCATACTGTATTACATATTTGCTGGATTCCCGCCTCCGCTTGGAGAAGCATATGAAATAGATGCCGTAGGCGCTTATATGGGTTTACTCATAGGGCTCGTTTTCCCCTTCGTAAATATATTCTCCTATAGATACTTGGAGAAGCACGGAGGCTATGAATGGTATTATACATTGTACTTAGGTTTAGAGGCGGGACTACTGGGTATAGCCTATACTGGCGATATGTTTAACTTATTCGTAATGCTTGAAGTAGCTTCAATAGCATCCTATGCCTTAACAGCTTTTAAGAGAGAACTCGGCTACCCCCTTGATGCAGCAATAAAATATGCTATAGTGGGCTCAATAGCATCTACAATATATTTCATAGCAGTAGTACTAGCGTATAGTGGTTTCGGAACACTAAGCATGGCGGATCTTGCAGCCCAGCTCATGGGTGCATCTACGGGATTCGATATAACCTATGGGTACACTTCTACTATTGTTGGAGCAGCCGCACTCTTCCTAGGACTAGCTGTATGGGCGTTTCTAATAGAATCAGCTCTAGTCCCGCATCACTTCTGGCTACCAGACGCCTATTCTGCAGCTCCAGCAACAGTTGCAGCAACGCTAGCAGCAGTTGCAGAAGGAGTAGGAGTATATGTTGTATTACGATACATGTACACTATTGTTGGATTAAATTATTCGGTATGGCTTCAATGGATTCTATTAATTCTTGGATCACTAGGCGTTATTGTTGGCGGATTCTTAATGGTTTTACAAAACGAGTTAAAGCGTATTATAGCTTATAGCACAATCATGGATGTAGGCTTCATGTTTATAGGTGTCGGTATAGGAACACCAGCAGCAATAGAAGCAACATTATTCTATGTCCTCAGCCATGCTACTGTAAAGCCGCTCTTATTCCTTGTCTCAGGCGCAATTTATCATACATATGGTACGACTAGACTAGACATGCTTACGGGACAGCTTAGGGCAACTCCTATTCTTGCAGCCGGACTAATAATAGGAGGCTTGGCGGTGGCTGGAGTACCACCAACTAATCTATTCGTAGCAAAACTATCATTAATAGTATCGGTCTTAGACGTAGGATATTATCCATTGCTAGCAGTAATAGCTCTAGGTTCAGCTCTAGGACTCGTTGGCTTCCTTAGAGCATTTTATTCAACATATTTCGAGACAAAAGAAGTAGTACCTAAGAAGAAAATCCCGTTATCATTTACAACACTAATAATAGTGCTTGTAGTACTCGTAATCGCTACTGGTCTTCTATACAATTATATAAGTAGTAGTCTCCTTCAACCTGCAGTACAATCCCTCGTAGACCCTGCTTCACGTACACAATATGTAAAGATAGCAGAGGAATACCTTAAACTTCTCTCCGGGTGAAGAATCTATGTCTAATCCCCCACCTAAGGATAAGCAGGAAAGGAAAATAGATGAGAAGACTAAGACTAGTTTAAGTAAGTGGATACGCTCTAAGTCCATGTGGATGGCGCATTATTGTTCAGCTTGTGGAGCCGTAGAACTACCACCAGTTGTTATGTCGCCACTCGACTTCGAAAGATATGGTTTCATGCCTGCTCCGTCTCCACGTCAATCCGATATAATAGTAGTAATGGGTTATGTACCGCGTAAAACACTCCGAGTCCTATTAAGGCTCTATAGGCAGACCCCTGAACCAAAATACGTTCTCGTGGGATGTAACTGTCCCGCTACTGGCGGATTATACTGGGACTCCTATGCTACAATAAAGGATATTTCAAAGTATATGCCCGTAGACGTATGGGTTCCAGGATGCATGCCTAGAGCAGATGACTGGCTCAAAGGATTTCTTGAACTAGCGAGAAAAGTTAGGGAGGGAAAAGTTCCAGAAACTCCTCGTCCTCTTGAGAAATATCCGGGAGAACTTGAGGATATGATTATAAAAGAGTTGAAGGCACGTGAAGAGATCATGAAGAAAGAGCGAGGTTGAGGTAGAAAACACAATGTCGACGCGTAGTCTTGTAGAGGAACTAAAGGAGAAGCTCCCCAAAGAACAAATTGTAGATGTAAAGCAGTTCAAGCACTATGAGAATAAAGCAGTAGTATACATTAAGCCAGAGAATCTTAGAACAATTATTACCAAGCTAAAAGAACTCGGATTCGATCACTTCCTAGGAATAGAGACTATTGATTGGTGGAAAAAAGATAACACCTTTGAAATGGTTTACATGTTGAGTTCAGTTTCAAGAAAGGGGCAAATAGTTTTCGTGAGATTCAAAATACCCCGAGACAACCCAGTAGTAGACACAATTCATGACATATTCCCACTAGCATACTATCAAGAAATAGAAAACTATGAGTTCTTCGGAGTAGTCTTCAAAGGACACAATGGGCTTAGAAAATGGATACTCGACGGCAATTGGGATGGCCCACCACCACTCCGTAAGGACTTTGATGCTAGAAAATGGGTTCTCGAAACCTACTATGGCGGTAAAAGATATGAAAGGCCAACCTAGAGGGGGTGTCACAATATGGGTAAGATACGTGAAGTAGAAGTACTCCTAGGCCCACAGCATCCGGGTGCACCAGGTAATGTTGCATTCCTCTTAAAGCTAGATGGAGAAAGAGTAGTAGATGCCGATGTAGTTCCAGGTTATCTTCACCGCGGCTTCGAGAAAATGATGGAGTATCGCTGGTGGGAAGTAAATGTTGTAATGTCTGCGAGATTCTGTGTAGAGGACCCCGACAACTTTGAACTAGCATATGTTAAAGCAGTAGAAGACGTATATGGCTTGGAACCACCCGAAAAAGCTAGACGTGTTAGAACAATAATAGCTGAAATGGGCCGTATTCAAAGCCACCTCTTCTGGCTACTATTCATAGGTGGAGTAGTGGGTGCAAGATACATACCCTCATGGGCTATGGCGGCGCGTGAAGAAATACTAAAATGGTATGACTACATCACCGGACACCGTGTATACCATCACTACATGGTTCCCGGAGGTATTAGGTGGAATATACCACAAGACTTCCAGGAACGTACACTTAAAGTACTTAGATTTGTTGAAAGAATAGTAAATGATATAAAAAGAGCATTATTTGATAATAAGATATTCCAAGCACGAACACGTGGCATGGGGATTCTGAAAGCATCTGATGCAATAAGACTAGGTGCTACAGGCCCCGTATTAAGGGGATCAGGTGTAAGACACGATATAAGAATAATTGATCCATACGAGGCATACGATGAAGTAGAATTCGAAGTGCCAATAGGAGAATACGGGGACTCCTACGACCGCTGTCTCGTTAGATTAAAGGAGATTTATCAAAGTATTAGTATAATACGTCAGCTCGTCGGAAAAGTTAGTACTAATGGAGTCTACCGCTACAAGATACCATTAGTTGCTCCACCTGGTGAAGGTATAGGGAGAGTAGAAACCGCTAGAGGAGAATACCTAATACATATAACCAGCACGGGCGGTCAAACACCATACCGTGTAAGACTAAGAACACCCTCCATGGCTCATTTAACTACTGTTATTAAGCATGTATTGAAAAACGAAGAAATAACAATAGCCGACTTCCCCGTTTTCGTTAAAAGCCTCGATCCCTGTGCACCAGATCTTGATAGGTGATAATCATGGTTCTCAGCTCAATAATACTGGGATTAAAGTACTTGTTCACTAGACCCTATACAAGGCTAGTACCAGAAAAGGAGCCTCCATTTAAGACCGAGACTACTCGTGGACGTCATGTATTGTTTATGGAAAAGTGTACTGGTTGTACGATGTGTCAGAGAGTTTGTCCAGCTGATGCTATACAAATGGTTAAGGTTGAAGGAGAATGGAAAATGAACCGTAAAAAGATTTTCCCAAGAATAGACATGCAGCGCTGTACCTTCTGTGCTATGTGTGTGGAGATTTGTCCTACCGGAGCACTTGCAATGACCGATATGACTGGCTGGGAAATGACCACGGATACTAAGGAGACAACAATGTACATGCCATATCAGCTAACTCAACCCGAGGGTCACAAGCTAACTGTTACAAAACAGAAATGGATTCCACCACCACCCATGTTTAAACCCAAGCCTAAAACCCCGCCCAAAAAGTCTACGAGATGATAAGCCATGGATCCTGTAATGATTAGAACATTACTCGCAGGGTTAACTGGGATATTCATGCTAGCAATAATACTGTATTCTATTAGGATAATTAAGGGTCCAACAATACCGGATATGGTTTTAGCGGTAGACGCTCTATCATATGATTTAGCAGTCCTCATAGTGGTTCTAGCAATACTCTTTGACACAGTCTATTTAGCGGTTGCAGCTTTACCATTAGTCCTCTGGGCATATATTCTTGACATGTATGTTGCAAAATATCTTGAAAGAAAAGAGTTAGGTGATTGATAGTGATATGGGATGTAATAGGATGGATAGGTGTAGCACTAATAGTCCTTGGGGCAATAATGGATTTAATAGCATCAATAGGCATGCATAGGTTTAGGAACTTTTACTTAAGACTACATGCTGCTACAGTGGGAATGATAGGTGGAGCCTTCTACCCGTTAATAGGACTAGGCTTACTAAGCTTATCACTAGAATACCTTGGTATAACGAGATACTATATTGCAGGCTTATCCTTTGTGTCGGCTTTATTTGTTCTCTTGACAGCTCCCGTAGGTTCGCATGTTCTCGCCCGAGCAGCTCATCGGGCTGGGATTAAGCCCGAGCCCATAAACGTGGATAGGCTTCAAGAGGACACGGAGAAAGGGGTGATAGAGGAATGATTGAGGGATTGGGAGTACAAGATCTACTACTAATAATAGCGTTTACACTAGCCATAGTATTCACGTATAAGACGCTGGTAGAGAAAGATCTTGTTAAAGCAGTAGTATACTCAGCTGGCCAAGCAATAGCCTACGGTCTAGCATTCATAGTCTTAATGGCACCTGACTTAGCGTTGGCTTACGTTGCCGTTGGTGTGGGTATATATTCTGCTCTATTCCTCCTCGTAATATCACGTACAGAACGCTATGAAGAGGTGTAATCGTAGTGGAGAAACGTTTACTATGTCTAGGAGTATGTATAACAGTTACAGCCTTCATACTAGCTTTTGCATTAATATATACTGGAGTAGTCCCACTTGCTCCTAGTGGAAATAGGCCATTAGCGGTAATGTTTCTCGAAAGCACATTCAATGCTGGGAAATGGTGGTTATGGGCTGGTAGCCCGGAAGTAGTAACATCTATCCTCTGGGATTACAGAGGCATAGACACAGTTTACGAGACTACGGTATTCTTCCTAGCTATTATAGGTGCAATAACTGTTGTAAGAACTATGAAGATATTTCCAGAAACTAGTGGTAAGGGTAGTGGTCTCACAGTAATAGCTAAAACTATAACAAAGATAACTTTCGCTACAATACCAATAATAGCTTTCTCAATAGCAGTACATGGCCACCTTACACCTGGTGGAGGCTTCCAAGCAGGATCAGCTTTTGCTGTAGCACCCCTATTAGTAATAGCGGCTCTATCGCTTAGGTTACTAGTTGAGAGAGGGTGGAGTAAGGAGAGACTCCTTGCTCTTAGAACAACTGGTCTAATATTGGTTGGTATAATAGCGATTCTAGTCCCTGTACTCGCATTACTAAGACATGGTATCGCCTATATAATGCAAAACCAAGCAAAACTCTGGGCGCCAGCCGGGTTATCAGCAGTAGTAGACTTGCTTGGAATAAAGACCTTACTAAGTGGTACTCTATTCTGGCTCAATCTTTCAGAATTCCTAGCAGTAAGTGCGGGTCTATCACTTGTTTTCGTATTACTAGCAGCTCCCACAAAGAACTTTGATAAGGAGGTGAAGGGGTAGTGATAAAGGACATAGTATGGGTATACTATTATGCATCACTAATACTAATAACGTTTATGAGCATTTATGGTGTAGCTACAAGGCCGAACCTATTAAAGAAGATAATAATGTTGTCAATACTGAGTGATACAGCAAATATGCTTGCAGTAGTATTAGGATACCATATACTAAGCCCTAAGCCACCAGTATATCCTGGCGGTACGTTTAGTACAACTGAATTCCCATCTCAGGAACAACTTTCAACCTTTGCTAAATACGCTGTAGACCCCATACCACAAGTACTCGTAGTAACCGCTATAGTCATAGGGTTGGCTGTTCTCGTATTCCTATCCTTTGTAGCCGTCTTAATCTACCGTAGATATGGTACTCTCGACATGAGAATAGTTTCTAAAAGGGCAAGAGAGGAGGTGAAGTAGGCATGGCACGTATAACATCCATTATAGGTGTAAGCATACTATTATTCATCTTATATATAGCTTATACTGGAGCAATAACGCCAATGGATCTAGTACTAGGTGCTATAGCCTCAATAATAATAGCATCTTTTACGGCAGACCTCGTGGTAGAGAAGGCCGGGAAACTAATAGACATAAAGCGGTGGGCCTACCTCATAGCTTACTCTATCTTATATTTAACAGTAATAGAAGCTAAAGCACACTGGGACGTAGTTAAGAGAATACTACATCCTAAAGTACCCGTAAATCCAAGTATAGTTAGGATACCCTATGAAGTCGAAAGCGATTATGCTAAGACAACTATTGCAAACTCCATAACCAATACTCCGGGCACAGTTGTAGTAGATGTTGATGATAAGAGAAAAGTCTTCTACGTACATTGGATTGATGCTAGGGAAGTAGAAGATGAGAAAGCCCGTAGAGAAGTATCCCTTACCTTCGAAAAATACTCCAAGAAAATATTTGATTAGGGGTGTTGGAAGTGGCCTATATGTTCGATATATTTAGCCTAATAGTAATAGTCTCCGGGCTTATGGCTCTAGCAGGATTATTTGTATATTTTGGTTTCTTCGTGTTTTTCAAGAAAATGTTTGGTGACAAAGTAGCATATCGTGATCCAGTTAAAGAAGACATTGTTATGTGTGGTGAAGAACCCCCATCAGAAGAGTTTATTGTACCTATAACAAGAGTGTTTGTCGATGTAATTACGAGGAGTTTTCGTAGAGCCGTTAAAACAATAACTGAAACAGCTGGGTCAAACATAGTTCAGGACTGGTTCTTCTATATGCTTCTCGTCCTAATAGCATTAATTATAATATCAATAATAGTAGGGTGATAGGTCATGATAGTAATAGATGTGTTATTACAATTACTAGTATTCCCCGGATTATTGTTCATGATAGCAATGGTAATATTCACTCAATGGTACTGGAGAAAGGCTTCAGCAAGGATGGCTTTTCGCCGTGGACCTACAAGAACAGGGCCCATAGGGTTATTACAGCCTCTAGCCGACTTCTTTAAACTATTAATGAAGGAGGATGCTACGTCTAGGATTTCCTCTAAGTACATACCAGTTATTGCGGCATCTCTTGCAGTCGGCTCACTCGTAGCGGTACTATTACTTACACCACTATCATTTGCACCATTATATGCTCCATATGATTCAATAATATTGTTCTACTTCTTAGTATGGACTTCTCTATCAATAGCCTTAGCTGCGCTAGGTACACCCAACCCGTATACCAACATCGGTGTTGGCCGTTATCTAGCATTACTTGTTTCAGCTGAGCCAGTACTCATAGCATCCTTCCTGGTACCCATAATAATAGCTTCAAAAGCATTCAATGCTCAATACTCGTTTTACGCTACTTCTCTAGTATCAATAGATTTATGGACTATTGATCCAGCAGCAACAATAGCAATGATACTAGCATTTATAGCCGGGTTCATAGGATTAATGGGAGTATTAATGGTGAAACCCTTTGATTTCCCTGAAGCTGAAACAGAAATCTACTGGGGAGTATTCACAGAGTATGGTGGACCTCGACTAGCAATGCTGTTCTTCGTACACTTTATGGAGAAAATAGTATTTCCAATACTCTTTGTGCTATTATTCCTTGGAGGAGCGGCACCAGTAAATATTTTGGAGAACTATTGGCTCGGAGTACTAGTAATATTCGTAAAGTACTTCATAGTGTTCACTATATTGTGCTTAATAGACACTATGATGCCACGGTATAGGCCCGATCAGGGAGTGAGATTCCTATGGAAATATGGTTTAAGCCTAGCAGTACTAGCACTAATAGCCGTTCTGTTAATGTAGGCAATTCATTTTTCTTCTACTCTAATATGGACAATAACAATATTTAGTCCCATGTGATTAGTACTTATAGGTTAGACCATTGGCTGAAGCTATCAAAGAGAAGATATTGAAGAAAATATACGCATTTAGTGAGGCTGTAAACCTTGTCGCTGAGATGATAATCTTAGGCTTATTAGCAACTCTCATAGGTCTAGTGACATACTATACGCTATTAGATCTTGGGAAAGCCCTAAACGTAGGCTCAGCAATGGAGCTACAGTTCCTCATAGATGATATACTATTGATCCTCGTATTCGTTGAGTTATTACGAAGTATTATGGCTGCTTACAGGAAACGTGAACTCTACCTAGTAGCGGTAGGCGAAGTAGCTTTTATTGTAGCTGTAAGAGAAGTTATTCTATCAGTTATAACTCGTACAGCAGTAGAAGTGGTATTGTCTTCTCTATCGGTTCTAATAATAGCGGGAGCTCTATGGCTAATAGTTAAGAAGGTCTCTACACAAATATAACGTGAAGAATAGTGTACTCTAGGGATAATAGTATTGAGCCTACGTGATAGAAGAATAATTGA
>CAZWTS010000207.1:0-14985 GCA_964637085.1 uncultured Desulfurococcales archaeon
TATTGAAGGAAGACTGTACGATGAGAAAAGGAGGAAATTGGGTATAGGTGACTGTATACTGTTTAAATCGGTTAACAGAGAGAACTCTGCTAGAATTCTTTATACAGTAATATTAGGATTACGTTATTATAATAGCTTTAAAGAAATGCTGGTAAGAGAGGGTTTGAAAAGAGTTCTGCCAGACATAGATAGTGTAGATGAGGGGGTGGGAGTTTATCGTAAATATTATGACGTTGACAAAGAAAATAAATACGGTGTTGTTGCAATAGAAATAGATCTATTGTAAACCAATAGGTTTTGTATTAATGAGTTTGTTTCTATATGCCCACATAAATATTAAAAGTAGTGCTATAATTGAAAATATTACATTAGCTAGCTGCGAGTTGGATCTTAGTTTAGCTAATCTATAACGCTTGCTAGATAGAGGATAAAAGAATGCCACTCCAGCGTAAGTGAACATGTCGAGCAATATGTGGGAAAGGAACCCTATGTTGAAGGCTATGAGAATCGTTAATAGACCATGTATCGGTATATATATTTGAGACGAATATATTAGAATCGAGAAAATTATTGGTACAAATATATTATGCATTACCATTCGATGTTTAATTTTTAAATCTACATCGGGAAGATAAGACCCTATTACACTCGAAATAATTATATTAATTATATTAATTGGTTGAGGATTCAACAGAAAGATAGCGAGGCTAACACCAAATAACACATGGGTGCTTCTCTTCATACTATTCTACACCACCCTAGACACTAAAGTATATCTAACAACTTTAGAGTTATATAGTTCTCCGATAACCCGTTGTATATGGGAGAAATTTTGATAGTAATAGAGTACAAGAAGGACAGCATCGAGCTTAGAAAAGCCAGTAAAAGAGATCTAATTGAGGCCGCCTACATCTTACTAATGCTTATTCCCCTAGGTAAAGTCACTACGTATAAATCTTTAGCTAGAATTCTAGGACTTCATCCTCGAGCAATAGCTAAGTTTATGGCGCTTAATAAAAATCCCATAATTATTCCCTGCCATCGCGTTATAATGAGTAATGGGGAAATCGGCGGTTATTCTCTGGGCGGATCAGTAATTAAAGAGAAACTCTTGAAAATAGAAGGAGTAAAAGTAAACAACGGTAAGGTGGCTAAAGAGAATATTATAGAAGCAAGTGATATCATAGATCCATAAACGTTACTATATCTTTATATCAATATCCATTCCCCAACTACTTATCTCATATATCTGAGTTCTCCTCGCACTTGTTTTCCCTCTTACAATAGCATAATATTTTCTATTCCTTTTCCAGATAAGGACTAGCTTTAATTTAGTCGATTTACCCAAACTTATTGATTTTTCTCTACTATTCCATAATGCTTCTATTATTGAAAAAACATCCCTTTTATCTACTAGTGCGTTTATATTCTCAAAATAATCAGATAGTTCTACTATATAGTAATTGCTTGGAGGTATCCTAAAACAAACCGGATTATATGGATCACGGGTTATGGAAAATACTATACCACCATTGCTTAATAAACAGAATAAAATTCCATCTCTCTTCTCAGCATCTATACTAGACATTATACGCGTAAAGTTTAATGTACCATTCATTATTATGTCCCTTATCACATAAGAAGCCATCTCCATTATTCTTCTATTCTCCCATAATTCTTCGTCTATATAATTTGACTTTATACTGTATCCTTTTAAATCATCTATTATAGAACATATAATATCGTGCGCATTAAATTCACTTCTTGAGTCATCATATATTTCTACTATTAATTCTCTGCCCAGGGTTACTAGCCCTAAAGTCGTTATCAAATCATTTATTTTTTCCTCCCTTACTATTAGTGGAAGAGGAATTCTCAACCTTAGATACAATTTCGTCTACCATTCTTAACTTTTCAGGTATCGTTTCAAATAATTCTTCGTCTTGAATATAGTTTTTACCGAGTTTTAACGCTATTTCTGCTCTTGCAAGCTCATATCCTAGGTATAACGCGTGTTGGTTTGATATAATTACTTCCTCTAATATCTTCCGTCCGATACTTAATGCGTGGGATCCAGAGATCTTTAGTATTGCTTCTTTATCGTCATGATATTTAAAGAAGCCCGTTTCTATTGTGTTGTTTTTTCTATTAACTATTATCTTGAAATATCCTGTTTTATCCATTTTAGGCTCTATTATTTTATTTATACTTATAGTCTTCTTCGCCTTAATCGGGGGATTTCTTATTATTTTATTATCCTTTAGTACTAATAGATTTATTCCAATGTTTCTCTCTTGTGTTCTTCTTGCATACGCTATTTCGGCCATCGCTATTGCTATACGTGCCTCCGCAACACTCATGTATTCATAGGGCGAGTCTTCTACTATATGGAATACACTTGCACCTACCTCAAAGGCCATACCAGCGAGAACTGCTAGGACTCCATGCGTATCCGCCTCTAATGATTCCGTAATATTACTAGCTGAGAACACTACAGGGATTAAGGGTCTTCTCTTTTTAAATTCATAGGCTACCATTAAGGATTGTGTAAACCCTAGTGGAAGAGGACCTAATATGGGGTCTACTATTATTTTATCAAATCCGTTTCTTATGGCAAGCTCTACATTATTTAATATGCTTTCAATTCTTATATTGATATCGTAAGGATTCTCATAACCTTTATCCGGTATTATAGTGTAGATTGCTTGCTTCGAATAATCTTTTAATTTTAGCAAGAGTTCCCTATTAAGACTAAAAACTATCGAGGCACCTTTATCTAAGGCTTTTACTATTTCTGCGGGATTATTTGTGTCTATGCCTAACGGCTTATTTACAGACTTAGACAGTTTAGATAGTATTTCAATTACTTTATTAGAATTTCTACCATCTGAGCCTATTACTATTATATCGGCTCCTTCCTCCTCATAACGTTTAGCTAATTCTATAGCATCGTTAGTATTTACTTGAGGAGGGATCTCCGCGACAATAATCATGGGCGGGCTCTTATCTGTTATCTTTATACCATTGTAATCTATTACAACAGTGTTTTTTGCCCTTTCCTTGAGTATCATATCTCTTAAAGAATTCCTTATTTCCTCGTATAATATATAATCAGCTGGCAATTTTTCAGATAACCTAGAACCCTTCAGTAATACCTCTATAACCAATGGTATATCTACTGCGTGTATAGTACCCTTATATATTGGTACTCCTACCTCTCTAGACCAATCGCTTAAATCTCCTCTTGTTAAACCAGGAACTATTATTATATCATATCTGCGAAGTAGTTCCATGGGTACCTTTTTCCTTAGAACATTTACTGTGAATGATGATGCCACCGTAGGATAATCAACTACATATACCGATATATCTAGTTCATTATACTGCTTTCTTATTTCCTTAACAATCTCTCTTACTATACTACTTGCTGCTCGCGAAGTCACTAAAAGTATTTTCATAGTGCTCGCTCCTAAGCACACATTATTATTTATGTATTGTACTCACTAGTATCTAGGCTATTAACATATTTGTAACCCTATTCAACACGTTAACTATATTATCTATTGCTATATCCACGGACGCACTAAGACTCTTCAATTCATTCTCTAATAATATTATAATGCTATCTGATATTGATGGATTTATTAGAAGCATTGAATACAGCATCCTTGATAATGACTCGCTAATTACCTTCTCCTCTCCAGGAATAATACGTTGAGGAGGAATTTGCTCTAAGATTTTTAACGCCTCGGATAATCTTTTTTCTTTCAATAACATTATTGCTCTTCTAATATTCTTCATATCGTTTAATACTTCTAAATGAGGTAATAATACTGTTTCGAATCCTCCACTATCTTCGTCGTATTTGCCTCGAAATAGCGGCTTTATTAACTCCTTATTCAACTCTTTGTAAGCATTGAATAGTTTTTCATACATATTTTCTGCCAGGGCTTTCCTTGTAGCCTCGAGAAGTCTGTATCCATGTATTTTTAATTGTATTGGTGTATTTTCCAACTCATTATGTATTTTTAGAGCGTAAGTTAGATAACCATACTCCTTGAATGGATTGTTTGATTTTAACAATCTTTTCAAGGTCTCAAGGGCTAATATGAAAGTACTTTTTATAGTATTTAGTTCAAGTATTTCTATTGTATCTCTATCAGTATGATATATATCAGATATACTGTCTAGAGTATTTAGTGTTACCGCTGGTATCCCCTTCATACTAAAGCTAAAGCTATCATAGTATGGGTGATCAAAACCAAGTCTATAATCAATGCCCAGTTTAGCTGCAATGCTTTTAAGGAGGGCCTGGTATTCTATTCCAGTTGCATTTATGTTTAATACTCCGCGTGCTACTGCATCTATATTAATTACTGCTACAATATTGTTAAGTGTCTCTAGTTCCTCTTGCTCTCTAACAAATACTCTTGAACCGTGAGCCCAGTACCAAGGTGCGAATCCCAGTGCTCCCGATTCTTCTGCCGTGAAGGAGATTACTTGCAATGTATGCCTCATTTCATCAGCAATAATATATCTAGCTAATTCAAGTATCATCGCCACTCCAATTATATTATCAGATACGCCCGTCAGCCAGTGATCGTGATGCGCCGATAATATTATTCGTTTATCACTCCGTCCATAAATAGTTGCTATAATATTGTACCCCGTTGCATTATCACTTATGTAAGATCTTGTTTTTATGAATATTCTCCTCCCTTCGTATCTCAGTAATTCTAATCCCTCGTTACGTGTTACATGTAATATTGGTATGGGGAGAGGAACACCAGGTGTAAATGAATAATTAAGAGAACCCGTAGCCACTAGTCTCCTCTTTCGCTCTGGATAAGGATCGTAGAATATTATTGCTAGAGAACCAGCCTCAATTAGCTTATGGTATTGAAGTTCGTAATCATCTAATACCGTACTTAGTTCTATTAATGCTATTGATTCATAGGGATTTATTTTTTCTAAATCATGTCTTAAATTCTTTATATACACTAATCGGCCATCTACACTAAATGATGGAGAATAGGGTTGAAGTGTTGCATTAATTGTCTTTTCCCCTACTATTATAGTTGCTTCATTAGGTTGCCACGACATTACTTTTACTGGCATTTTACTCGCATCTATTCCCATATCCCTAAATCTTTCTATAATGTAGTTAACTATTTTTAATTCCTCACTAGTACCTGTAATTATTTCACCGAATTGTTGAAGCTCTCTAATTGTATCCATTATTCTTTCTATAAAACTATTCATCTTAACACTCCTCATATATTTATTATTTTAATGCTCTGCAACTCCTTCTGTGCATTATTGAGTATTCTTAATGCTTCAACTATATTCTTCGCCTTAGAAATCCTTCTTGTTATCACGATCATTTTCTCATAGTCTTCATCTATAAACATACCCTTCCTATATATTGCCAAAGAACATGTAGGAGACATTATTATTTCACCGAATCCTCCATCCATGAGCAAACGAATAACAGACTCTAAGTCTTTACGACTTGGAATACATAAGCCTCGAGGATGAGTATGTGCCATAAATCTCGTTCTAAACTTTCTTGTTAATGGTATCCTCACATTACTTCTATCTCCTTCAAGAATTATTGTTTTTGCATTCTCTAGGACTGCTACTAGAAACTCGTTAGACAAAGGCGATATTAGTGGCCGTAATATCTTGTACGCCAGCTTATGGAATATTTCTATAACTCTATCATATAAGTATAGGTAATTAACAGCGTCAAATGGTATTCCTTCACGCTTAGAGATAAGGGATATTTTCGGCTCTAAAAATTCTCTATCTATCGAGTTAAGAGCTATAATTAATTCTTCTTCGTCCATAACATCTGTTGGAACTATAACTTCCGGTGAAGGAGTACCTTTGTATTCTTCGAGAGTTAATGGGAACCGTCTAACGTATATTGTGTCAGCTTCATAGGCTTCCAGAAGATATTCTGCTAGGTCTAATAGATAAGTTGCTGAAGCTAACCAGAGGGATTCCTTTGATACCATTATTGTATTATATTTTACCATGATCCACCACTTCGCTTAATACACCCCGCCTCATTCATTAATAAGCACCTATTCCCAAATAATATTTGTAGATGATGAATGGTATTACCGTTGACCTTAAGGGATGATAAACCCCCAATCAACTGAATACTTTCACTTAAGTGTTTTATTTACTGTAATGTAGATATATGGGGGCTTTTGCGTAAACAATTGTCAATAACAATAGATCTAGTAAAATTTGGCGAAAGGCTTCGAAAAAAGAAGAACTGGATTAGGGTACGCGAACTCGCAGAAGAACTAGGTACATCTACTAAATCTGCTGGAAAAATTTTGGCTGCACTAGAGAAGCTCGGATTCGTTGAAAGAAGAAGCGTTGGAGTGTATAAGGTATTAAGGTATAAGTACATTGAATACATTTAATTAACACCAGTTCATTTTATGTAAAGATAGAAGAGAATACTTAAAAACAGGGTTTAACGTATTATGAAGAGGCAATAATACGTTACCAAGGCGGAATAGGAAATGACAGGGAAAAAACGTAAGTTTAGAATGAGCCATCCCAAAACAGAACGGGATCTAGAAGCAGTAGTAGAAGAAGTTTCGTCGATGCACGCAGAAGAACATGTTCATGAACACGTACATGAACACCACCATCATCATGGTGAAGTAGCATTAGATGAATTACTATCCGCTATGGCTACTTCGCTTCACATACTAGAGCATGAAATAGAGGATATGAAAATTAGAATAAGAGTAATAGAAGCAAAAGTTGATCAAATTTATGATATTCTAAATACCATAAATAAGAAAATAAAATAAACGTAGATTATAATGATAATCGCAAATAATATATACTACTCTCACCGAGAATCCCAAGACACTCGCTAGAGGTTTAACAAGTATGAAGTTTTGCCCCAAGTGCGGTGGATTAATGGTACCACGTAAAAAATCTGGTAAAACTATTCTCAAATGCACTAAGTGTGGATACGAAATAGAGGCTTCAACAAGTATAGCAAAAGAGTACCGAGTTGAAGCCAATATAAGCGCCGAGTCTAGGGTATTGACAACATCGCTTGTGAGTGAAGCACCCAAACGTAGGCTAAGAAAGAAGGAAGAATATGACCAAGAACGAGAGGAATGGTATGAAATCGCTCTCGAAATAATGTCGTCGGAAGAAACCGGAGAGGAAGAGTAATCTAAAATAAATATTATTTAACCAGTAACTTGGAAGAACTCTGGAAGCCAGTCTACAACTTCATCCGCGACTTCTTCAACTATTATTTCATATACTTCTTCGCCTCTATCGATATAAACCCCCTGTATACCATGTAGTAGCGCTGATAACACTATTGTAAAAGTTATCTTCGTTGCCTTAGATAAATTTGAAGCCGCCTTTACTAGAATACTCCATACATCACCTTTAAACGCTACTGCAAAGTCGTCTGGTATACTATCGTATTTACAGTGAAAGACCATTGTAGATGATGGTGTCTTAACTCCTAATACTAGTATATCACGGTATTTCTCGACACTAGCTGATGGAAAAGTCATCAACATTTCAACTAACTCTTTAAATGGAAAACTCCGTGTGGGAGGCCCCTCAAGAATACCTATTACTTCTATACCTTCTAATGGTTTTAGTGCTCTTACTATTTCATCGAACTCTATTCTTACTTGATCAGACATATATGGGTACACCTCTATGCAGTTATTACTAAGCTTAGGAATAATATGTTATTGTATTATTTCCTAATAACAGGTAAGTCAGGGTTTATAGGTTACTAATTCTTCGCCATCAACATATGCCGTTATCTCAAAGTACCCGCCTATACCGCTCGTGTGAATTTTCGGCATTAATACCTCAAGTATTTGGAATAAACCAGCTCTATCGCTCATATAGACGTTTATCCTAACTGGTCTCTCAACGCCTTTTTCTATCTCAACACGTTTTATGCTTAGAGCAGAGACTGAGTGCATATCTATTTTACCGAGTCTATAGGGGACTCTTGCCCTACCCTCAGCCATATCAGTACCATCAGCTATTTTTACTACGCCTGCTTCAACGGTCAGACATTTAACATTATAATCAGTTGAGTAAATTGTATGTAAAACCTCTTGCCTTATCGAAAACATTTTCTCATAGCCGACTAAATCGGGTAGTATTCGATCAAGTATATTTTTTGCTAAAATGTATCCATGGAATTCATGAGAATCCCGATGAAGTGAATTACCTATATCATGCATATACGCCCCCAGCATGACGATCAACATTGCTTCTTCTAGACTACTAGCAGTACCATCTCTTAAAGTAGTAGGCTTAACACCCCCCTCAACGAGTAAGTTAAATAGTTCTAGAGCTGAACCACTAACAATTCTAGCATGAACAGGTCCGTGATCATTATACTTTAATCTGGTAACAGCCATTATATTACTAAGTTTTAATAGCTGCTGTAACTCATAATCCTCCTCTAATATTCTCCAAGCCCTAGACAATAACGGGTGTCTGCGTATATGTGCATATACTAACTGAGGCGATACTATTACCAAGGCACTCCACGCCCAAAAGAACCTATTGCTACGGCTCTATTAAACTGTAGACTTAGGTTAGGGTGTTATTATAGGCTCAGAGTAATAGAGTTTTGCTTCTAACAATTTTTCTAAGTCTATACCTTTTTCCCTCTTATAAGATTCAACCCATTTGTCATAGAATTTCTCATCAATTCTTTTGAGGTAGCCCAAAACCCACCTAGCTATATCAGAAGTACTTGCCTTACCTCCACGCTCAAATAATCTGCACTCTATGAGTCGAGCTATAGTTCTAGAAACCTCTAGGGGTATACCAACTTTTAATAGACTAACAACCAGTTTCTCATATATGAATTCTTCTTCTCTACCATCACGTTTTAGTACAACTAGTTTCATCCATGTATAACCTCACGATACTACTAAATTGATAAATATCAGCTACATACTGTATAAATATTTCTATCAATAGTATAAGCAAGAGAAACATGACGATAGGTGAATCCTAGGCTGAGCGCATTTCTATGAGTGCTTAGGCATCGACTCTTCTATTTTCATTCTCGCTATTTCCTCGGCCTCTCTAAGGATTTTTTCAACTTCAGCTGAACTAGATGGAACCATAACGGTTACTTCTCCTCCGCCATGATACTCTAATTCAGCCATAGCAGATTCTATATGTCCTTCTAGATCACTTAAAACCATTGAGACATCGGGTATTACTGCTCCTAAACTTTTCTTTAACTCTCTTATAACTCCCTTTAAACTAGCTACTTGTCCTACAGCTACCCCAGTCATTGCTATGGTTTCAGCTCTAATAGCAACCCGTTCGAGTGCTATCTGTATTTTCGTTAACTCATTAATCATTTTATCTAGTTGAGCTATTTCATTACTATAACTAGCAGCTATCTCCTTTAACCCCTTATGTGTGTATTCAACAAGCATTTCAAATAGTTTCTCACGGCGATACTTAAGTCTCCTTACAAGATTATCTATTTTCAGAGAACCCATTCTAGCACTACTAGCAGCCGCTAGTAACTCGTATTTTTATGCTACGGCGTTTCTTTTTACTCCTTTTAAAAAGCACCATCACTAGTACCCGTTATATAAGTTTCTACATGAAAAGGGTTTAAGTCCTCTAGGGCTCTTATCGCGGAATATTACATTTGATGAAGTTTTAAACACTATAATATTTATACGTGAAAAGAACATATCGGAAAATATGATGTAACGAAAATATTTTTATTCATAGGTTAAGATACTATTAATAGTATTTAAAAGAAATATAGGAGGAGGTTAAGACATGTCAATATTTGAGAAAAAAGTTAGGCTTCCAACAGGTAAAGAGATAGGAGTATTCGATATACTAACTTTCTGCTACGGGTTAAGTGAAACAGATGTAGAGGTATTGAAACAAGTAGCTGAGTGCGGTGAGAAGGGGGCGACAGTAGACTATATTGTTAAAACATTGAAGCTAAGTAGAGCTTCTATTAGCCGTAGTTTAAGCAAACTAGTAGATCTCGGATTCATTATCCGTAGAAAACTTCCACCAGCTGGTGCTGGTAGGCCCAAGTACGTGTATGTATCTGTTACACCTAGAGAGCTAGCCGAAAAGATATATTCTGATATAGAAAAGTGTACTAGTAGCGCTAAGACACTTATAGAAGAATTCGCTCAAGCACTCGCTGGCAAGTTAAAGGAGTCAGAACGCGAAGCAACTTCATAGTCTTTTATCCGACACTGGCGGTAACATCATCCCCTAAGATACTATGGTGTTTTACAAATATATATTGTTTAGAATTGTTTTCTTATCCTTGCATACTCGTATAACGCTTTTACCGCATATGCCGTTCCTCTATGAGTTGATGCTACAGGTACCTTATTCTCCCTGAGCACTCTTATTGCATCCGTAACATTAAAACCAGCAAGGAATGCCACCAACGGTTTTTCTCGATTATATTTATTCCATACATCTACTATGACTCTAGCAATATTTTTAGCGTTAACAAGTGGCGGAGGGTTATGTATTACTATGATAGAGCCAGTACTAGCATCCTCCAATAGTATTGATAACAATTTTTCATATTTTTCTTCATTACCCTCAGCCAACATATCAATAGGATTGGAAACCGATGCATGAGGAGGGAGTTCACTCTTTACTTTATTCTTTAGTTTTTCTGGAAGAGGAGGTACTCTCACTCCAAGCCGTTCAAGGTGATCAGCTATTGTTACACCATGACCGCCGCTATTCGTTAGTATTACTGGCGGCTTCTCTGGATCGGGTAGATTGTTATTCCATGCAAGCGCTTCAACAGTATCAGCCATAAGGTCTAGGTCATCAACTACTATGAATCTTGCTTGCTTGAATGCAGCCAAATACAACTCTATGGAGCCCGCAAGACTTCCAGTATGTGATAGAGCTGCCCGTGCCCCCGCTTCGGTTTGTCCTGCTTTATGCACTACTACTGGCTTATCCCTAACTATTTTCTTACCCTCAGATATTAGGTACCGTCCCTGTTCTCTCCTTAACCCCTCTATGTAGAGAGCAACCACCTTGGTTTCATCATGATATGATAATTCTCTCAAAAGCTCTTCCTCACCAACATCCACCCTATTACCCAAGCTTAAGAACGCGCTAACACCAACACCACGTTCCGAGAGAACAGCAGCTAATGCTGTAAGATACGCGCCACTTTGTCCAAGAAGAGCAATACTTCCAGGCTTGAATAATTCTTCGAAACTCGCATGTAATCCTATATGAGGAATACTTATACCAGCACAATTAGGACCTATTACTCTAACATTATTCTTCCTCGCATGTGCTAGGAGTTCCTCTTCAAGTCGTTTATTACCTGATTCCGAGAATCCTGCAGACAAAACTACGGCTACATTAACATTTTTCTCTCCTAGCTCATCAATTACTCCTATGACAGCTTTTGCTGGTACTGCTATAACGGCTAAATCAACTTTTTCTTTTATTTCACGTATAGAGCGATAGGCCTTCAAACCTCTTATTTCATTGTATTTAGGGTTAACCGGGTATATTTTCCCCCTGAAACCAGCCCTGATTAATCTATCTAGAACCATTCCCCCAATTTTACTTACATTAGGAGATGCTCCAATAACGGCGATACTCTTAGCGTTGAATATTATGGATAATTCACTCCTAAGCAATTGTGGCTTCACCTACAACTATCACTTAAAGTGATTAAGGCAAAGATATTTCAACTATACGTTTCATAGTAACCTTATGGTGGGCTAGTATATGAGAGTAGGCATTATTGGATTAGGAAACATGGGTTATTCTATAGCACTTAGGCTCGCGGAGAAAGGCTTTGAAGTCTACGCCTGGAATAGAAGTAGAGAGAAACTTGAAAGAATAGCAAAGGAGGGAATAAAACCAGCCAATACTCCTAGAGAACTAGCAACAAATACTGAAGCCACAATATTAATGGTGAGCGATGATGATGCTATAAGAGAGGTATTCTATGGTTTTGATGGATTACTAAAGGGAGTATACCCAGGATTTATTCTAATAAACACTTCTACTACAACACCGTTCATTAATAAAGAAGTAGCGAGTAAACTCGAACTATATGATGCATGTTTTATTGAGGCACCAGTATTAGGTGGTCCAAGAGTAGCTAGAAAGGGAGAGCTATTAATCATTGTCTCAGGTAAGAAGAAATGTATTAATAAAGCTGGCATAGTGCTTAATGCTCTTGGAAAACCCATACATGTATCCGAGCACATAGGGGATGCAATGGTATTAAAACTAGCATTTAACTCACTATTAATTGCAAGCTTGGAATTATTATCAGAGACTATAGGTCTAGTAGAATCATGGGGAGTTGATCCGGGACATTTTGCTAGAATATTAAGTGAAACTGTATTTGCACCATTAAGCAATAAGTATTATTCTAGGCTATTAGCAGAAGAATATCCCGTAAGCTTTAGGCTTAGTTTAGCAGCAAAGGACTTAGAGTATGGTTTAAGAGCAGGTAATTATCGTGGACAACCATTGCCGTTGATATCTACTGCTACACAGATATACAAGTTAGCAAGTCTTTACGGTTACGGGGGAGAAGACTATAGTAGGATATCACTATTTATTAGGAGGCTTAGAAAGTGGCCAGAGCCAAGAAAATATACACTATAGGCCATAGCAATAGGTCCCTAAGCGATTTCCTTGAAATAATAAAGAGATACAATATAAGGATAATAGTAGATGTCCGTAGATTTCCGAAGTCTTCAAGATACCCATACTATAATCGCGAGGAACTAGAGAAAGTACTCAGGGAAAACCATGTAGACTATATATGGCTTGGAGATCTTTTAGGTGGATATCGTAATGGCGGCTATGAAGAATACATGAAGACTAGTGACTACCTAAGAGGAATTGAGAAGTTATTGAATATCATTGAGAGAGCCGAGGACAATATAGCTATAATGTGTAGTGAGAAACTATGGTTTAAGTGTCATAGGAGATTCATAGCCAATACTCTAGTTAACATGGGATACGAAGTAATACACATAATAGATAAAGATAAGGTATACACTCATAGGAAAAGAAACAATGTTATAACAGAAAAATAATAATTTAGACCCTATACTTGAACTAGGTGATGATGACCCCAGCGGGAACTTAGACTAATAGATGCTGAAGAATCACCATATACTCTGAGCCTTCATAGCTCCGATATTTTTATCTTATGGTTATCAACATATCTTTCTACTAGAAGTCTAGGTTTCCACGGCTTGAATTTCTCCATTAATAACCATTTATAAATAGTATTGCTTGCCGCCAGAACTATATCACTATACTTACTATATTTTATCGCATAGTATTCTCGTCTCTTAGAGTCCTCTATGTGCTCCCAGTCTTCTAGCACTAATATTCGTGCACTATTATTTGAAACAAACATTATTAATGAATTAAGTGTAGAGTCTACAATCCTTCCTTTCGCATTCCTGACCTTAACAAGACCTTTTGTTACAAGCTCCTCTACAACGCCTAGAACAATATCTGTTAGATCTTCACCTATCCTATTATTAATATATTTTATTAATAATTTAAAGTAGAGGAAAGTATCTGTAACTTTATCTAAATCCCCCTTATACCCTAATATCTTTGCGAGATTATTTTTAAGCAAGCCACCATTATGTGCTAGAAATACAAGAGTATCGTTGATTTGCGCCATATAAGGATGTGTATGCGTGAGCCCTAATGGTTCGTTAGAACCCGCGCGTCTTATGTGTGCTATACCGTAGCCTTCTACACCCATACTAGTTATCAAGTCTATTATCTTTGGTTCTATATATAATGGATTACTACTACGATAATAGAATACACTATTATCTGTATATAGGGCTATTCCCCAACCATGTTCATGACCGCCCGGAGAACCTGGTATTAGGGGATCATACCTAGAAGCGCGTAGCATATAGTATAGTGGTTTCTCTAAGAGTTTAGTAGACTTTGCCTTAAACCCTAGTAGGCGACACATATCTTTTCTCCAATAGTGATATAGTATTATATGGGTTAAAAGTACTAGACCGAGGAAGTAGAGATTATGAAGTTCTTTGTTGGGACAAGTGGTTGGATGTATGATTGGAATCCGGATGGCTTTCAATGGTTTATAGAGAATAGTGGATTAAATGCTGTAGAACTCAATGCGAGCTTCTATAGATTCCCTTTCCCCAACCAAGTGAGATCTTGGGCCAATAAGACTAAGAGACGAGGCATTAGGTGGAGTGTGAAAGTTAACAAATTTATCACACATGTATTCGCTTTCAGCGAGAGGGCACTAGTAACCTGGAATAAGTTTAGACGATTATTTGAGCCTCTAGATAGATACATCGATTTCTACTTATTCCAATTACCCCCTCGTATGAGACCTACGATAAAAATTATTGAGCGAATTGAAACATTCATACACTATACTGGACTCGGTGAGAGATTTGCTCTAGAGTGGAGGAATAAGGAGTGGTTTAATGATAAATGGATTAAATGGGCTGAAAAACAGGGAGTAACCATAGTCTCAGTAGATTCCCCCGACTTCATATTCTACGCTAGAACTACTAGTTACAGTTATACTAGAATGCATGGTAGAACTATATGGTATGCACACTACTATACCGATGAAGAATTAGAAGAAGTAGCAAACAAGATAATAGAACTAGACGGAGAAGCAGCATATATATTCTTTAATAACAATCATGATATGCTTGAGAACGCTAGACGTATGAAAAAACTACTTGAACAAAAACTACATTACAGTCAAAGGACTCTCTTTTGACTTCTTACCTCCTGTGATTTTCGGGAATTTTCTCCATAGGCTTGCATTTATTACCAGGAAACAGTTTATGAGTCTCGTTATTTCATCTATCAGTAACGGCTTAGAGACATTCTCCTCGTATAATACTCTCGTGACAACGACGGCTT
>CAZWTS010000208.1:0-4210 GCA_964637085.1 uncultured Desulfurococcales archaeon
AATTTCTTTGAGGCCCATTTATTAAAGCTAAGTCTTAAGTCATCCATTCTTATATTTACCCTTGGTTCTGCTCTTAATATTAATCCTACTACATCAGATTTCCAGCTCCAAGGAGTAGTTAGTAATCCGAACTCTAGTGCAGTAAATAAGTTATCTAGTGAGCCATATATGGCCAGGCTTGCACCAATTAAACTTGCTAATTCCCATACACGTTTGTCTCTCCACCTCTCTAGTTCTTTTAGAAAAATCTCTCCAGATACTATTGCTCCAATAATTTCTCCTAGTCCACTAAACCTATGTACTTGTTCGCCACTTAATGATAAACCTCTAAGTTCTGCTAAGCGGTAGGGGTCTACTATTATTATTGCATCAACTTTATCGTTTAATACGCTCTCACGTATGAGAGAATAAGCTATGGCTTTATACTCTATTGCAGCACCAGGGCCGGGAACTATTGCGAATAAAAGGATTTTACCCCAAGGATACTTCCTCCTGTATTCACTAGCTATTTTGTAGAGTACTGGTGCTTCTTCGCGTCTACCAAACTCTATTATTAGTACTAATATATCCGAGTATAGTTTATGTTCACGAAATAGTTCAGTTACATCAACAATACTATGATACCAGGGTTCACGGTACTCTACGCTGACATGAATAGATTTCTCATGTCCCTCTACGAATAAGACTGAATACTCGTATTCTCCAATCCATGCGGAGAGCCTATTGCATGCATCAATAGCTTCTCTTGAAGCTACTACAATGGAAACACGGTATTTACGCGGCTTAAAGTTCTCTTCAATAAACTGGAGGTATTCGTCGATGATAGTTTGACTCGGCAATATTCTTCCCAATAATCTATACGTTTATGTGAGATAAATAAACCAAACTCTAGGATTCCTAGAACCACGTTTTACTCATAGTTGAAGTGGATTAGATACAAATACTACTATCAATAACTATAATATCTAGGCCTTAATCAACAATTGTCTAGGTGAAGGTAACTACCATTACAAAGACTCTGCATAGAGGTTCATAAAGTATGGATTGGCTGGACTTCGTGAAGAGATATGGTCCGCGAGTCCTAGCGGCTGTGTACTCGTTCATAATGATTGTATGGGCTTCTAGTTTAACCCCTACACTTGCCATATTTACAAGGCCTGAGGGAGCAGCTCTACCAATAGCACTCGGTATAATAGCTGGTTTCTTCGCATATATTAATCGTTTTAGAATAGCGAGCTTTATAACTACTCTAATAGTTGTTGGAGGTATTGTCTATCATGTATACTATTTCTTTGCTGTAAAAGCCGCTATTCCCCTTGGATTAGGTAAGGTGAGCCCAGAGCTATTTAATGTATTAGAAGACCCTTACACTAGAGGGGCATACTATGGTGTCCTAATAGCAACATTTATTATTGCATTAATAATTGCAGCGACAATTAAGCATCCCTTAGAGCTAGTCTCATATTATATTAGTTTAACCGCAATACTATTATTTATAACACCTTATGCTTATCTATCAATTCCTCTACTCTTTGCCGCCTTGAGTGCAGCTAGAGTAGTAAAGGCTAAGAGTATTAAGGGTCTCGGATTATTCTTCCTCGTATACTTCTCACTCTTTCTCCCCATACAAGTAGCCTATACAATGGTTGACTATGGCTATGAGAAGGCGCAAGAATTCGCTCCTCATGGTATTCCAATAGATACAGTGATATATGCAGTGACCTACTATTTACCACCTAGTGCTCAAGCTTCTGGGGAACCATTGAATATTAATAGAACAGTCCCCATATTCACTGAGATTAATAGGACTAGAATACTCCACGGTGAACCATTGCTAACGGCTAGGCTCTCCGAGCTTATAGAGAAGCTTGGTTTAGGTAATATAAGGCCTCGAGTAATAGATATGAGTAATATGAGTCCCGAGGAAATGAAGACTGCTATAGCGGCATCGCTAATGGTTTTAGCAAAGAATATTCTAACAGATTATAGTATTGCTGTAACAATAGCTACACTAACAATATGGTTCGGTCTAGGTTTAGGAGGAGCGATATACTCCTATATTAACAACGAGTTAACAAGGCTAATGTATAAGCTCGTAAGGAAGTCGGAGAAGGGGAGTCTTTCACTAATACTAGCTTTTTCCCTACCAATACTAGCCATAATAGCGTTATGGATAGGGCTAGCAGCAGGTCTCTACATGTTTAACGCTCTATCACCTCTAGGTTATAGCTCTGAGACACTTATGGAGAAACAAGACCTAATACTACTTCATGGGTTCGCATTATTAATAGCATTCGTGTACCCGCCATACATATTCTACGCTCTATCAGAGCTTAGAACCCAAGGAGAAGAACTAAGAAATAGAATAAAGAAGAGATTAGAAGAAATATTATCACAAATAAACATATTGAGAAGTCAATTGGAAAAAGCATTAGAGTTAATACCGACGTTACACGGAACCTTCAAGAAACTAGAACTAGACTTAAACATGCTCGAAGATGAAGCAAAAGATGTTTACTCGTGGACACTTAAAGCTAAGAGTTTCGAGTTACTTAGAAGCCCCATAGTCGGTAGGGTTAGAGAGCTTAGAGGGAAACTCGAATCAATACGTTCGAGTTTCATAGAGAATATTAAGAGTGCATTTAATGTTAGGAGAGCAACATTATTCGATGCAGTAGAGTTATTAAAGAGTCTTGGAGGAGAAATAGAAGTACCACGTGAAGTACGTGAAGTAGATTTAACTAAGATAACGGTTGAGGAGTTATTGAGGGCTACTGAAGTATTAAATAAGACTATTATCGAGGCTGTTAACCGCTTACTCCAACAATATGAGGGGATGGCGAAGAGTCTTGCATTATTAGATCCACGCGGATTAGAAATATTAAGATCTGTTAGTGCCGACATAAATAGTATTAAAACCAATATAGAATACGATGTCTTCGTCGCATTAGAGCAAGCATTAAAGACCATAATAAAGTTCAAGGATACTTATTATCCAAGGCTAGTAGAGCTATGGGGTCAACTAGTTGCTCGTCTAACTTCCACGTTAAAGGAGGTATACGAAGTAGTAGAACGCGGAGTATTTATCGAGGAAGAAGTTAGGAAGAATCTCCTAGAAGAACTAGATAAGACCACTGGTATATTAAGGAAGGAGACTGGTGATATCTCAGAGTTATCGAAACTCATATTATCAGTAAAAGATAGTCTATCCAAGAATATAGTTAAGATAAGTGAGTGGATAGAAGAAACAATCAATTATGCAGCAAGAATAGTAAACGTGGAAAAAACAATTATCGCAGATTTAGCTGGAATACCAGTAGCACACCTACCAGATCTTAGAAGTATTCCGGAAACCATTGGTAGAGGAGTACCCGGCTTCATAGAGTTAGCTGAAACCCTAAGGAGGAATATATCGTATCTAGACATGGCTAGTAAAGCTAGGGAGAGGGCAGCAAACTATTGGATAGCGAGGAAGATAATTGAGAAAAAATTAAGGGAGAATAAGTGCGTAGAGTTATCAGAGATACCAATGCTACTAGAGCATGCTAGATGGCTTGCTAGACTCTACGCTAGAATACATTTTGCGGAAGCAACGATGAAGGTAGAAGACGGGAAGGAGATGATATGTCCCCGTACACCACCATAAATTAAAAGAACTTAGAGGTAGGTTGAAGTGAGTAATGAAGTAATCTCCAATTGTAGATTAATGGGCAAGAATATACGTGTATCAATCATAGGGAACGAGTTAAGAATACTTGAAAGAAAAGCCTTTAAATACCGTATTACGGAGGTTCATTTCCTCTCCGATCTGGAATCATACGATCTAGTTGACTCACGTCTAGTACTATTATTTAGAGACGGTAGATTGGTGTTAGAGGAATGCGATAATCTCGAGGAAATAAGGAGTATCTTAGACGAGATAATGAGGATAAAAGAAGAAGAGAAACGTAGAGAAGAGGCCAAGAGAGAAATAGTTGAGAAAGCATTAGAAGACTTTGATAGAATAGCATTATACGTTAAGGATATTCTACCAGCTTTCCTAGAACTATTCCAGGCACTTAGCGATAAACCAGACTTCGATATAGCTAGAGGCAAGGCAAACAATATCGTTAGTTTAGGTGTTGAGGAAGCAGAGGGAATTGTGAAAGAACTAGAAAAATATAATGTCTACACAGCTTATAAGAAATCAATAGAACTTGCAAGAAAACTA
>CAZWTS010000209.1:0-5093 GCA_964637085.1 uncultured Desulfurococcales archaeon
ACACTAAATGGAAACCACTCCGAGAACAAGAACCACCACTACACCCTCTACTAAGAATATTAGCTAGCATAGGCGCTAATGGGGCAAGAGAAGTAGCAATATTAACAGCACTCCTCCTATCATCCCTACGAACAAAAACCCGGTAAACAACACTCTTATACCTCTTATAATCACCGAGAGCAGCAATAGTAGAAACCCAGAACAAACCCTACCCACCGAACCACTATAAAAACCATACACATTTAAACATTCTCGTAATAGTACACGTCAAACCATACCTTAAAAATACTTCTATACAATAACAACAATTATAGAAGTAGAGAAAGAGTCCTTCCTCCTCCAGCTCTAAGGGAGGGGTGGTGGAGAAGGGGGATGGGAAGAGTGTAGAGAGGTTGGTGGAGAATATTCTCTCTAACCCCTATTTCTGGGGCTTCTTAGGAGCTCCATTACAAGTACGCGTGCGAGATTTTACCCCCCGGACGTAGTGTTGTTCCGTATTGGTCTAGTAGAAGAGCACGGTATAAGTAATCATACTCGGCTGCAGAAAACCTTATCTGGGAATTCTTATTGAGACTAGACGGACACGAAGCCTTATCAACTAGTAACACTTTACTCATAAAATCGGATAAAACAAATACTAGGAAACATGAGAATCATGGTCGGAGAACACAAGGACACGTAAATCAAGCAAAAACTGGTTCCTTCTCGCAAGTAAGTGGTAGTTCGCATAGCTTTGAACTAAAATAAGTAATTGTCGTGGATGCTATTAGGGTTCCCTAAAATTATGATGGAAACTATTTTAGAATACCAGTTGTTATGATATAAACATTTTAAAAATACTCTATGTTACGGAAATATTAGGTCTTATACGAGATTGGTGAATAGACGTGCCTAGATACGTTAATAGCTATTATGTTCTCATCCCGTTAATACTAGTAGTAATAGTGGCTGTATCTCCACTACACGTTTTAAGCGAGGGGGTCTGGGGGAGTAATTGGCGGTTGTTTTCTTCGAATTCTACGGGGTTTTACCCGGGTCAAGTTATAATGCATGATGATTCCCTAATAATACCATTTAGCGATCCCGTTGAGCAATATGTTGGCGTCCTCTTTATAAATAAATCAACGTTGAGCTTAGAAGACTATTATATTTTAAGTGTTGATTGGAGTCCATTAGTCTTCAAGTCACTTGTAGTTGGAGATAAAGTCTTTGTAGTCGATCGTAGGGGGATGATCTTCACCATCGACTTAGGAGCCAGGAAGATTACTGGAGTCTACATGGTTGTAAATGCTAGTCGAGACATGGGGGCTTTTATAACTGATGCAGCAGTTGATGAAGAAGGTAATATTTATGTTGTTTCATGGGGTGGTAGATATTATTCGTATTCAACAATATCAAAATTCAAATGGAATGGTAGTGGATTCGAAAAGATATGGAGTAGTGAAGTAGATGTGTGGAATCTTCCCGGAAATATTCTAGTCCACGATGGGAGGTTATTCTTTGTAACAAGTCGTGGTGTATACGTCTTTGATACAGTAAAGGGGGAGATTACTGCTGCAAGGAGATTCATAGTTCAAGACCCGTATAAGCCGGGGAACTTTACTATATGGTGGGATGATAAGGGCTTAAACCTGCTAGTATACTTGCATAACGAGTCAATGATTACTAATAAGTATGACTTGACGCTTCACCTAGTATTAAACGGGGACCTCGATAAGCTAAGCGAACACCTTATCCGTTGGGCAGATAATAATAAGCCTGCAATACTCTGTTACTTCCAGTACATAGACTATCCATACGTATCTGGTGGAGGTTCTCCAGCATGCCGTAGTCCAGCGAGAATAATAGACGTTAAGAGATGGATTACTGGCTGGTTTGTCCTCAAATACTATATGCCCGATAAAGAAATAATGTTAAGGACTTTTACTGCTTCTGCAACCTATGATGACCAGCACCTCTACATAGCTGTTAGAGCTAGCACCTATAAGGAGAATACCCTACTAGTCTTTAAAGCACCTCTAGATCTAAGGGAAACTGATAACAAAACATTGCTAGGCGACATTATGACAGTCTACAATTTCAAATTAGAGCCGACCAACTATATTACTCTAGCCGGAGAAACAGCTAGGGCAAACCACCTAGACTATATTGAAATAGAAAGATTATTAGAGAAACATTATAGGAAGGAAAACATAAGAATAGAAGAATACCAGACACTAAACCCTAAAGTAACCGAGACAGCGGAACCAACTATGAAAACCAACTCCACCCATACAACTATCCAGTTGAAAACCAGTACGAGTTATCAATCACTGCTAGAGAATACAACAGCAACCTTAAACACTACTACTAGTACTCAAACCCCTGCAGTAGAACAGGGAGTTGAAGGCTACCCAGACAAAACACTATACATTGCAGTAGCTATAGTTATTATAATATTAGCTGGAGCAATCATAGGTATATTGAAAAGAAGATAACATATCCTAAATACCTCTAAGGGAACCTATTTTTACCTTATATAGCCACGTAGTCGTTAGAGATATTAGTGTTTGTGTGGGGTTTATCTGATATAATACTGTGTAGTATAGTGTGTGCCCTGGTGGATGGGGGAAGCGTGTATTTGGGGGTGTTTAGTGGGATGGGTGTATTCTATATTACTACTCCAATATATTATCCGAATGCTCCGCCGCATTTAGGTCATGCTTATACTACTGTGTTTGCTGATGTGCTTGCCCGTTACCATCGGTTGATTGGTGATGAGGTATTCTTTTTAACTGGTACTGATGAGCATGGCTTGAAGCTTCAGCGTGTTGCTGAGAGGGAGGGTGTGAGTCCGAAGGAGTTTGTTGACCGTATGGCTGGGGTTTATAGGGAGTATTGGGCTATGCTTGATATAAGTTATGACCGGTTTATTCGTACAACTGATCCCGATCATGAGAGAGTTGTTGTTGAAGCTGTTAGGAGGCTTTATGAGAAGGGGTTGATCTATAAGGCGAAGTATAGTGGATGGTATTGTGTTGACTGTGAGAAATTCTATAGTGAGGGTGAGTACGAGGTAGTTGGGGGTAAACCCTATTGCCCGATACATAGGAAGCCTTTAGAGTTCTTAGAGGAGGAGACATATTATTTCAGGTTGAGCGTGTTTGAAGACTTCTTGAGGAGGATACTGAGTGAAGGGGGTATTGTCTACCCGGACCAGTATGCGAGGGAGGTATTGGGTAAGATCGATAAGGAGGGGTTGAGGGATGTTAGTATTGCGAGGCCTAGGGAGAGGGTTTGGTGGGGTATACCTCTGCCATGGGATAGGGATTACACGGTTTACGTGTGGTTTGATGCACTATTAAACTATGTTACTGGAGCAGGCTATCTTAGTGATGAGGAACGCTTTAAGAAGTATTGGGGAGGAGTCCACCACGTTATAGGTAAAGATATATTATGGTTCCATACCGCTATATGGTTCTCAGTTCTCGAAGCCCTAGAAATCCCCCCGCCTAAGAAGCTAATAGTCCACGCCTTCGTTATAAACCGTGGATTAAAGATGGGTAAGAGTGCTGGAAACATTGTTAGAATAGAAGACCTCGTAGAAAGATACCATGGAAGCGATGGAGCGAGATACATTATAGCACGCATATTCAACCTATATAGAGACGTAGAAGTATCCAATGAGCTCCTAGACTCATTCTACAATAGCGAGCTAGTAGACACTTATGGAAACCTAGTTAGACGCGTAGGAGTACTAGCTAAAAAGAAGCTCAACGGAATAGTAGAGAATAGAGGCTTAGAGAGCGAGTTAGAAAAGAAGATAACTGAAACCATAGAAGCCTATAGGGAGGCAATGGACAAGTATGAAACACCCCAAGCAATAACAGCAGTAATGGACTTACTGAGAGAAGCAAACGCCTACGTAAACAAGACTAGGCCCTGGGAGAAACAAGAACCCATTGAAGAACTATACTCTCTTCTAGAAACAATAAAATACGCTACAATAATGCTATCACCAATAACACCTAGAGCAGCAGGGAGAACGAGCCAAGCTCTAGGATTCACTATAACAAACCCCTATGAAACAAGACTAGGGGGACAAGAGAAATACATTATACGGGAAGCACCAATACTCTTCAAGAAAATAAAATAAGGAGAGGAAAAGACTAGTCTTTGCCTAGTTTTTCCTCAAGGAGGCTTCTAATTCTCTTCAATTCTTCTAGTATTTCCTCTTCTATAGCCTTCTTTTTCTCAGTTGACAGTATGCCAGCTTTTTCACGTAGCATAGACGCTACTTTCCACGCAGTATCTTTTTCTAGCTGGAAGAAAGTTACCTCGGGCCTCATAGTGCCAGTTGCAGGTGTAAATACATCTACATTTGCTAACCCCAGCTTCCTCTGCAGGGGTCCCTGGCGAATGCGGACTTCTGAAACTAGACTATATGGTACTCTCTTCTCCTTCCTCCACCATACACCAAAGCTAGCGTAGGCGTGGTCTTCTTCCAACCTAAACGTTATGGATGAATAAAACCTTGGTATCCATACGGCTAGAACTATTACTGGTACACCTATAGCTAGAATAGCTAGGATTATACCCGCTAATACATGGAACCACGATACTATAGCGCATATTATAGCCATGGGTACTAGGTAAGGTAGTGAGTAAAGCCAGTAAATAGTCTTAAGCTTCTCATGGGATTTAAACTCCATGTAGTTAGCACCACGTAATACTATATTAAGGAAGATTAGAAATAATTTACCGTTATAATAAAGTGTTTATTGATGCGTTAAATCCTTATACTCCTATACTATTCTGATTTCTTCTTGGGCGGTTTAGTAAGATTGTCTAGCACTACTATTACTAGTAAGCGAAGCGTACTGGGGAGGCTGTTAGGGTATCTTGTGAGGAAGTGGCATTGGCTTCTAGCTTCAACGCTATTCGTTATATTTTATGCTAATATGGTTAGCTTAGGCCCAGTTATTATTAGGAGTGCTATAGACTATGGTATTAGTCGGGGAGACTTAGGGGAGACGGTAAGGTATGCTCTAATACTATTAGGTGTAGTAGCTACTGGTGGTGTAGCCTGGTTTCTTGTAAGATACTTTACCGCT
>CAZWTS010000210.1:0-5871 GCA_964637085.1 uncultured Desulfurococcales archaeon
CAACTCGTGGTGTTATATCTCCTCCAAAGAACTCAGATAATACGTCGTATACTATTTTTATGAACCAGTCTCTACGACTAATACCTGGCGGAGGTTCTTCTTCCAAGGCTTTCTTTTTAATCTTTTGAGAGAGTTCAAAGACGAGTTTAACGTTAACATCAGCTTTTATCAGTGTTCTCTGAAGGTCTCGTATAAACTCGTTTACTGCCTTCTCATAACTACTAGTGCTTTTTAAGAACTTTTTTATTCCTTCACGTAGTCCTTCTAGTCCTAGTACCAAGTTTTAATACACCTTTTAATATAGCGCACCTGATTTTATGTATGCTATGTTTTCCCTTACCCCACCCTGGACTTAAAGGTATAGCATACAAGGAATATAAGGATAATTCATAATGACTACGTCAAATAATGCTTTGAGTGTTTTAGGAAGAAGAGATTTTTCACAATAAAAACTTGTTTCAAACCAACAGTTCTATGATTATGCTCCACGAGTTCTCATTATTATTCTACGTCCTAGTACTACCCAGTATTCTACTTCAACACCTGGTTTTAGCTTAGAGGCTAGTTCTTCGTCCTTTGGTTTCTCGATTTCAAATGTTTCATAAGTCTCGAGATCCATTATTTGAACCATATCGCCCATGTCAGCTATGACTTGCCCAGTTCTCTTATCAATTATTGGTACTTCTACACGTGTATCTACTGGTGCGACCATAGTCCTCTTATTGCCGGTGAATAATCCTATTGCTACTACATGTGCCTTAGCACTACCGTGCTTACCAGTCTTTGCTCTACTCATTTCTACAATCTTACAGGGTTCGCCATCGATTATTATGAAACTGCCTGGTCTCAACTCGCCTAATGTTGCGTATGATTTACTCATAGCTAATACCCCACGCACAAGAATACACACTACCACATAAAAATTCTATCACTTACGTGTAGGAGACTACATGATAACATAAACACTTATAAACCAATACCAGACAACTTACAAACCCGGTGCCGCGGTAGTATAGCCCGGCCTAGTATGCGGGCCTGTCGAGCCCGTGACCCGGGTTCAAATCCCGGCCGCGGCGCCATGTAAAGATTATCTCTTATCATATCATATCCTCGACTCTCTTATGAATATTACTATTGTTAATAATGTTATTACTATTAATATTATTAGTTCTGGTTTTGGTAGCTGTCCATTTAGTAATGTCATAGTTAACCCCGCTAACTCCACTAATAATATTCCAGTATAGAGTAAAGCATAGAATTTTAACTTGGGAAGAATTTTTCGACCTAACGTTATGTATCCTTCTATTTTTGCCCCAGGTATCGCGACATAGCCTTCACGGGTCTTTTTTACTAAACCTAGCTCCTCTAGTTTTCTCAAGTGATAATATGCTACACTTGGACTACTTAGACTTAGAGCTCTAGTTATTTCTCTGGGTCCCTGAGGCTCATTTTGCTCAAGTAGGTAGAGATATACTTTGAGCGATGTAGACCGCAACTTATAGTATTCTTCGTCATTAGTTCTCATGGCCAGAACCCATTGTAAAATGTCTGTATTACTGATCCTTCTAAATCAAACCCCACTCCTAAAGGTAAAGTATTGTATACATATGTTTTAGAGTCTATGCGGGTGAGCTTTATACTAGTTATTTTTAATGCCTCAGCAATATTTTCTCCCTCTACGGTATAGCCTTGAGCCTCTAACACGACGTATTGGTAGTCTCCTAGTCGCTCCAATCTGTATTTCCAAGGTTTCGGTATTTCGACAACTCCTGTTATCACGAAGTACATGTGATTGAATCGGGGATCTCCACCATTAATCCAGTAATATGTTCCGCGTTCAAATACTCTTTCCGCACTACCCCTTAATAGATCATTAAAGAATCCGTACCCACAAATTGTTTTGTTTATCCATGCGTCAAAAGTTGTTTCCGAATGCTGTTGTACTGGTTTGCCTACGGTTACCGTTACTGTTACGTTAGATTTACTATTACAATTGATGTACACTTGCTCAGGGATGTGTAGTTCTACTTTACTTATTCCTATAGAATTATTGTACGGATTCTCCACTCTTACTATGGCGACATACCATATTAGAGTTTTCCCACCAAGTAGCGGGGTATTGTTTGTAATATTTTCAATCCTAATATATAGATATGATAAATCTATTTTCAAATAATACTCTTGGCGAGGAGTCCATGTTACACCAAATAAGTTTTGATCTAATACAATGCTTGTGACAACTAGTAATAGCACGCCTAAGACTAATCCTAGAGTTAAACCCAATATATCTCTCTTAGATAAAACCAATATGTACACCCTTACGGGACTGATTGCTCTCTAGTCTACCTAATGTGAGATAGCGTATTTAGAACTATAATTGGAACACAAGTGTTCTAATACTAGTATACCAATTGTTCATTCGACAACTGGCGTAATCTGTTAACCACAACTTATAAAAACCTTACTCAACTAACTAGACTCCCGTTAATATACTAGGAGAGGTGCATAGAGTATGAAGGATAAGGAAAAACGCGAGAATAAGAAAAGACTGGAAGCAGCAAAAACTTTTGAGACACCAATACTATTCTATCCCTAAATATAATATAAAAACAAGAATTAGCATAATAACTCAGACAAACATACTTGGTTCCATGCACTAAAGATTAACCATTAAAAATTGTTAGAAAGACTTATACCAGGCCCTCCTTCATAAATATCGCCACGGGTACTAGGTGGAGCGGGCCCGTAGCTCAGCCAGGATAGAGCGCTGGCCTCCTAAAGGGGCCAGATACCGCTGAAGGGTTCTCCCGGGAAAGCCAGTGGTCGGGGGTTCAAATCCCCCCGGGCCCGCCAATCAATTTTCCTAGAGAATCCTAACTCAAAGAATAGATCAAATAGTTTAGTGTATCCTTTCTTCTCGTTTTTAATTTAAAGATTAGAATTAATATTTTGAATACACTCATTTAGATATTCAATTACTTAGTAGTAATTGATGCGGGGGGTGGGATTTGAACCCACGCAGGCCTACGCCAGCGGATCTTAAGTCCGCCCCCTTTGTCCAGGCTCGGGCACCCCCGCTTTTCTTAGGGTCTGGTAGGGTTTGCTGTTTTATAGTAGTTGTTTGGTGTGCTAAAAAGCTTGTTTGGTTTGGGTTTTTATTGTTTTATGCTGTTATTGTATGCGGGTTTATGGGGTCTTGGGAGAGCTCCGTTATGATAGTGGAGTGTTGAGGAGTATTAGTAGGGTTACGAGGGTAGCTGATTTTTTGTCTAGCATTATGGTTCCTGGGAAGCGTTATTATGTTAGAGTTAACTTGATGAGCGTTTCTAGGGGCGAGTTTATTGATTTCCTGCGAGAGAAGGGAGTAGAAGTTTATGGCGACGAGTTTTTAGAGGAGGCTGTATGGTTTCCCGTTAAGGGTCCATTTAAGGTTCCTATAGTTGAAAAACGGGTTATTGCTGATAAGTATGCCGCAGAGAGCGTGTATTTGGGCGCAGATCTCTTTGTTCCTGGCGTTATTAGTGCTAAAGGAGTGAAGAGGGGTGAGGAAGTAAACATTGTTTCAGTGAACGGAGATGTTGTGGGATACGGCATAGCGGTAATGGATGGCGAAGAGATGGTTAGAAGGAAAAGGGGATTAGCTGTACGTAATCTTGTATCAGTTTACCGTGTACTCAGCCTTAGACGTATAGAGGGATTACCTAGTAATTGGTTCTATGAGCAAAGTTTTCCAGCCATGCTTACTTCTAGAATACTAGATCCCAATCCTGGAGAAATTATTATCGACATGTGTGCTGCTCCTGGAGGAAAAACTAGCCATATAGTTGAGCTAAGTGGGGGTAAAGCATTAATCTACGCCTTCGATCACTCGAATACACGCATAAAGAGGTTAAGGGAGACCCTAAAGAAACTAGGCCACCTCGACAAAGTTAGAGTATTTAAAGCTGATTCACGTTACTTAGACTTAGATTATCCACAACTTAGATCCGATAAAATCCTATTGGATCCACCATGTACAGCACTAGGTGTTAGACCAAAATTGTATGACGAGAAAACATACTTGGATATTATTAATCAAAGCTTATATCAGCGCCAGTTTATTAAAGTAGCTTACCGTTTACTGAAACCTGGTGGAGTACTAGTATATTCTACTTGTACTATAAGTACAGAAGAAAACGAAGATAACATTGAATATGCTATAAGGCTTGGATTTAGAGTTGATGAGGTTTGGAGACCCTATGGAATGATAGGAGTACGTGATTATTGGTTCTCTACAAGCGTAATAAGATTTCTACCAAACATACATGATACCCCCGGATACTTCATAGCAAAACTAGTGAAAAATTAATGCTTTATCCTCCTATGTAATGGGAAACCACAACGTGGACAACTATTAGAGTTAGTCACACCTTTCCATCCACAGTTAGGACAGTAAACTTCGTATCTCCTCATCTCTTTTATACCAACCGTTTTTACAGTCATAAAAACTAATCCTAGATGAAGGACGATGTTTTGAACAGCGTAATCATCAGTTACAATTATTGGGTCATAACCTTTAACCTTAAGCCAGTAAGCTAGAGCTATAATGCTTATATCAGCCTCAGATAAACGATTAAGTTCTCCTACTTCACTAGCCCTTCGGACAACCTCATTGATAATTCCTTTTGGAGCCTCCAATACTTTTAACCTATTGACCGTAAAAGATGTTTCCAAAAGCCTTCTACTATACTCATCCCTTACTTCACTTACTATTTTAGGTGTTGTATAATGTTCCCCGGGTAATGATAGAGGAAGTCCAGCAAAGAGACCACTAGCATCATGTACGAATACTCTCCGCTGTTTCCTAGAACTTTTATCTCCTCTCGAAGACACGCTCATATATTGGTAGCCTCTGGAAACGTATTACTCTTACTGGAGTAGGAGCTCTCGATACCGTTACTATTTCACCCGGCTCTACGTCAATAGAGAACTGCCCATCTATTAAGAGTCTCGAACGAGGTGAATCACTTCTAATGGCTACTTGTATAGTTGTTGATGGAGGAAGAATTATTGTTCTTAGATACAATTGTAATGGATTAAGCGGAGTTACTATTATTGACTGTACCTCGGGATCCACTATTGGGCCTCCAGCAGAAAGCGAATACGCTGTAGAGCCTATAGGTGTAGCAATTATTATCCCATCACCGTCTAAGGAGAATAACGGTTCATTATCCTTAAATATTCTAAGTCTTACAACCTTAAAATCAGGTTGTAGGAAAGCTACTTCATTTAACGCGTAGGGTAGTTTAATGTTTTTGCCTTCCACCTTAGCTTGAAGTCTCATGTAACGTACAATTATGTATTTTCCTTCTAATAGATCTCTAATCCTAGATGAAACCTCATAAGGATTTACATCTAATAGGAACCCCCTTCTCCCAAGTCTTATGGTCATAATTGCTGGTTGACGATCGCCAAGTAATTGTACTGTTCTTAGAAAAGTTCCGTCGCCGCCTACAACAACTACCACATCTGGTGTTTCACGTGTAAGGTCAAAAGTATTATTTGAGCCGATATAGCTAGCCGCTATAGGATCAAATAATACTTCTATACCATTTTCATTAGCGGCCTTCAGTATTTCAAACAATATTTTTGATATTGACTTATCACCTGGTTTAGCTACTACACCTATCTTCAATACACAAACCCTTTTCACTATTTTAATAGTATTCCAAACTATCCCTTTATCTAATAAACTAAAATTAGCTTCTGATATAGGCAAAGATAATACTAGATTAATTGAGCAGAAAAAAGATCTACTCAAAGTAGATATAGCTTTTGCTATTCGTCAAGCTTTTATAGAGTCTTTAATCCTTATCTCAATTTCAGCAATAA
>CAZWTS010000211.1:0-8655 GCA_964637085.1 uncultured Desulfurococcales archaeon
AACGAGGTCTACCGGGTGTAGGATATCGACCCGGAATGGAGGAATTTTTACTAAGAGCTCGTTTCCATTAAGGGGGGATGCGTTAAATCTCATACGCTCTAGGTGTTCAATTATCTCCCTTATATTGAGGTTGAGTCCCAATACCTTATTAGTGTACTCTACTGCTAAGTTTATTTTTTCTACTTTAAGTGTAGGTGTAATTATCTCGTAGTCAGGATAGTATACCTTGACTTTACCTATAGTTCCCCCTCTTTCTGCTAGATTAGTAACTATGATATCAAGCACTTTCTCTACGGCTTCCTTACTAGTACCAGTAACATCTATGAAGAGATCTTTTGTCCCGGGTTCTACTCTAGTTATATCAGCGTTTATAACTGGCGGCATAGCTATCACATTGTTTCCTGAAAAAAGCATTGGATGATACTTGTTTTCTCTAAGCGATATACTACCATACTCTTGTCCCTGTTTTAATTTAGTTAATATTTCTCTAGCTTTCATGGGCTTCGATTCATGTAGAGGTGTGAATTCTACTTGGTCTACATCAACCTCCCTATAATAGATCTCATGGCTAGGTAGTTTTGAGAGGTCGTGGAAACCTATTGCTATTTTCTTGCGATTTCTCCCGTAGGTTATATGTAATTTTTCTTGGAACTGTATGAGTTCTTCAATAAAGTCGTAATCTACTCTCACATTATATACTACGCCTACAGCTATGTAGGGTCTTGTGGGCGGTGGTTCTACTTTTGCTCTTATACTGGTTTCTTTTACATAGTATTCCGGTATTCCCTTCTCTACGCCAAGTATGCCCTTAAGGGCTCTTCCCAAGCCCTCAGTAATGAGCATGTCTGGTCTATCGCTATTCAACTCTATCTCTAGTACGTCTTCACTAGCACTTTCTATCTCGCATTTTAGCTTGAATAATAATTCTTCGAGCTCTTCTAAATCGAGTGACTTACCTATTACTTGTTCTAGTCTATATTTTGGTATTTTTATTACCGGCATTTTGAGTTCACCATTTCATCTTCATGTTTCTTAGGAAAGATAGATCTGTTGAATAGAGTAATCGTATATCGTTTAAGCCGTGGAAAGCCATTGCTATTCTCTCTAACCCCATTCCCCATGCTGCAACCGGGTATTTTACTCCAAGGATTGCTAATACCTCTGGTCTAAACATACCGGCGCCAAAGACTTCAATCCATCCTAGACCCTCAATATATACGTAACCCTCAACGCTTGGTTCGGTGAACGGGAAGTATCCTGGTTTGAACCTTAATTGTTTTATTCCTAGGCGCCAGAAGAACTCTTTTATTATTCCAAGCAAGTTGCGGAAACTAAGTTCTCTATCCATTACTATGCCGTCGAACTGGTAGAATTCTGGTAATCTCTTTGCACTAACTTCATCTGGTCTGAAAACCTTCCCTATAGCATAGGCCCTTAGTGGGGGCTCTTTATGCTCGTAGAGATATCTTGCAGATGCACAAGTCATTTGACTGCGTAGTATGAGTCGTCGTGCTATTTCGGGGCTCCACTTATATCTCCAACCCTTACTACCCGTATCGCCTCCGGTTTCATGTATGATTCTAACGCGTTCGACAATGTCTTCGTATTCTTCTATACTTCCTTCTCGCGGATATGCTAGGTGAAAAGTATCATGTACTTCTCTTGCTGGGTGATCCTGAGCTTGAAAGAGTACATCGAAATTCCAGAATTCTGTTTCAACATAATAGCTCTTCATTTCAACAAAGCCCATATCATGTAAAACTCGTCTTACTTCCTCCAAGAAATCTATGAAGAAATGTTTTCTCCCAGGATATACTCTTGGTGGTTCTGCTTCAACGTTATAGGGTTTTAGTCTAATGGTTCTCCAACGCCCTGAGGATATGAGTTCTGATGTAAGTACTCCGACTTCTATTATAGCTTTACTTAGGGCTTCTAATCCCTTATTAGTGATTTCTATGATTTTTCTCTTTTCTTCCTCTACTATAATCATTTTTCTCCTCTTCAATTCGTTTACAAGATCTCTAGGTAACTCCTCGGCTCGGAGAACTAGTCCTTTAGAAGCCTTGGCTAAGAACTCCTTTATATTTTTCAATTCTTCTTTTTTCTTTAATAATATCTGTCCCGCCTTTATTTCTATCCATCCACGCTTCTTAGCCCATGCTAAGGCTATAGAAGAAATAGCTTTACCAAGAATACTCGTTATTTCTTTTACACTAGCCTTCCCTCCTAGCTCTTCTAGTTTCTTTAGCAATCTCTCTTCGGGAAGCTCCTTACTCCAACGTGCACCTTCTTCAGTAGCTTTAATCAAGTAATATTTTTCCTCAACTATCTTAGCGAGACCCTTAGAAGAAAGCATTTCAACATAGGCTGCAACACTCGGCTTACTCATCCCAAGCTCTGATGCTAGTTCTTCTAAAGTAGTCTTCTTTAACTCTGCTAGCTTCTCTAATACTTTGTATTCGCCCTCGCTAAGCGTAATAGACAATTAATCCACCTAGACACGGTGCAGTTTTCTTTTACGGTGTAGGTGTTATATGTAGAAAAATAAATAGTTTTCATAAAAACGTATCCCAAGTAAACCAGTATGGTTTATTTGCGAAGAGGTGTTTAGAACTCGTATTTTTCGCCCGGCTTCAACACAATTACTTCTACGTCTAGGTTCCTCTTAGCTATTTCCTCTTTGAATTCCTCAGGTGAACCTCCTATTACTGGAAAGGTCTTATAGTGCATTGGGATTACTACCTTGGGTTTCAGTAATTCTACTGCCTTAGCAGCTTCTATAGGACCCATGGTGAACCATCCGCCTATTGGAAGTAATGCTATCTCCGGAGAATAGAGTTCGCCTATTAACTTCATATCGTAGAATAGTCCAGTGTCACCTGCGTGATAGATGGTTTTTTCTTTCCCTTTTATAACAACACCAGTTGGAGCCCCTCTATCTGAGCTGTGGTATGCTGGAGTTAATACAAAGACTAGGTCATCAATCTTCATCGGTCCACCAATGTTTCCGCCAAAAACTCTATCGGCGGGTACTCCGTTTTCCTGCATATATACCGCTAGCTCGTATATGCCTACGAACTTAGCACTACTATTCTTCAATATGGTTAAAGCGTTACCCAAGTGGTCTCCATGGTCATGAGTTACTACTACGAAATCTACGTCACTATACTCACTAGGCTTTACTGGTGATAAGGGATTCTCAAGCCAGGGGTCGACTAGTATCTTTTTTCCATCTAATAATATTTCAAATGCTGAATGTCCTAGCCATTTAACGTAGCCCATAGCCGTGTACACCAGTATATGTTATAATGTACCGAGGATATAACCTTAAGGGGTATGAATATAGACACGAGTTAAAGGTGAAATCATAGTTGGATGAAGAAGAGCTAAAGAGCTATATTAGAGCGGGTGAGATAGCAGCCCGTGTAAGGGATTATGCTGAGAGAATAGCTAAACCAGGTATGAAGATATTAGATCTCGCTGAAACAGTTGAAAGAAAAATCGTTGAGTTAGGCGGTAAACCCGCGTTTCCTTGCAATATCTCAATAAATCATGAAGCCGCGCACCGTACACCCATTATAGGTGATGAGTTGATTATCCCCGAGGACTCAGTGGTGAAGATTGATATAGGAGTACACGTTAACGGATACATTGCTGATACAGCTGTTACCGTATCATTTAATCCGAGATACGAGGCTCTCCTCAATGCAGTTAGGGAGGCTCTCGAACGAGCTCTTAAGGTTGTATCTGCTGGTGTAAGATTTAGTGAAGTAGGGAGAACAGTTGAAAACACCTTGAAATCCTATGGTTACAAGCCTATAAAGAATTTAAGCGGTCATAGCTTAGATAGGTATATTATTCATGCAGGCGAATCCATTCCTAACTATCACGAGTTAATATCTTTATCGAGGTTTAAATCGAATAGGGCCTATGCTATAGAACCCTTCGGTACAGATGGTAGGGGGTTCGTCGTAGAATCCGATACTATAACAATATACGCGTTATGGAAAACGGGAAAAGTGAAGGGCCTCACTCTGGATGAAAAAAGAGTTTTTATGAATATAAGGGAACGTTTTAAGACGTTACCCTTTACCGAGAGGTGGCTTACGGATGTTTTTAACGGAGATGTTGAGAGACTTAGAAAAAGCTTGAATAGATTATTAGAGAAGAAGGTTATCTACGGATACCCTATTCTCGTTGAAGCTGGCAAGGGGATGGTTGCGCAGTTTGAGCATACTGTTCTGGTATTGGATAGAGAGGTTATTGTTACAACTAAACTTAAATGAGGGTTTTAACCCCTTTAAGCCAGAGTAGTCTGTAGAGAATAATGAGAGGTGTTTGAAGCTATTGGATGGTGATATACAGAGTATTATTTCAACGATTATATTAATATCAATATTCCTCATGATGTTTACGAATATAGGGCAGAAGCTACAGTTAATGTTTCTTACAGCTAGCTTGAAGTCCAAGCTAAGTATACTTGAACGATTATTAAATGACGCGGTATCGCGTTCTGAAAAGCTACTAAAAACTGCTGGGTCTAGAAACCCGAGGAAAACTGTTAGGAAACTTACTGAATTCTTCGTTATAGAACCAGTTAGTATTGAGCCAACTGATATTATTCGCAGACTCGCCCATATACTTGATACACGTAGACATAATGTGAGAAGAATATTAATGGAAGATCTTGGGGAGAAAAGCAAACACGAACTAAGCAATATAGAAGTAGTATTAGAAGTTACTTCTGCTCTCAACTATTTGTATAAAGTTGTAAGACACTATTTATTGCTTGGAGAAAAAACAAGTAACCTCATCCTTGTAATGCAACTAGCATACCTGATGCCAACAATACTGAGGATAGCGGATGCTTACCATAAAGCTCTTGATGCTTTCGAGAAAGGCTTACCTATAGGTGATGGTTTAGGTCCACTAGTAGCCTACAGACTAACATATAATGTGCCTAGGAGACCGATAGTTGAAGAAACAGTCTATTCTATAACTGAGATCGATGGTAGATTAGTTTACGTTGTGAAGGCTGAAGGTCCCGGGGCTACTGTAGGAAAACCAGGTGAAGCAATAGAGAAATTAGTAGAAAGAGAAAATGGTAATATAAGTAGGATTATAACAGTTGATGCTGCATTAAAACTTGAAGGGGAAGAAACGGGAAGCATTGCAGAAGGTGTTGGAGCAGCAATAGGAGATCCAGGACCTGAAAAAATTAGAATAGAAAGAATAGCCACTAAATACAATATACCAGTAGACGCTCTAGTAGTTAAGATGAGTGCTGAAGAAGCCATACAAACAATGAATAAGAAGATAGCAGAAGCTGCTGATAAGGTTGTAGAAGAGATAAAGGAAATAATAGTGCAACGTGTGCCTAGGGGAGGTAAAGTAATAGTAGCTGGTATAGGAAACACTATAGGCATAATCTAATAGGTGAAAAGGTCATGGATATTTTCTCAATGATACAACTAATAGCAATAGTATTACTAGCAATACTACTAGTGTTTTCAATACTAATGTCTGAACGTAAAAAGAAGCCAGAAAAACCCAAGAAACTGGTATCAGTTATAAGATGTGATAAGGGAGACTATGAGGCAAAAAGAGATTTTAAACAAGGAGATTTCGTCGGAAAAATTGAGGGTAAATGTCCTAGATGTGGTGGAATATTAAGAATTCACGCAATATATGTTGAAGAACTACAAACACCTAGATAATATTACCATAGACTCATATTAGTATTACTTTCGGTCTCCACACTCTCCTTACACTTGTATCGCTCAACCCTCATATATTCCGAAGAATCAGTCACATTAGTAGGGATAATCATGCTTAGAATAGTAACGTTCAAATTAGAAGAAGAATTATTAGAAGAAATAGATAAATATGCACAGTCGAAAAGACTAACAAGAAGTGACGTAATAAGGCTAGCACTACTAAACCTTCTATCAAATAAAAAACAAGGTAAAATAACTCAACACTAATAATCCTTTTAAAGACCAGATACAGTAAACCACAAGGAGCCAGCCGCCGTAGCTCAGCCTGGTTGGAGCGCCGGACTCATACGGCGCACCGACCGAGGTCGCCTGAGAAATCCGGAGGTCCCGGGTTCAAATCCCGGCGGCGGCACCATTCATCCAATGTATTCTTTCACCGATAAAACCAATTGTACCGGAAATAAAATCCTAAAATACTGGAAGTATTCAACAAGAAAAGTGGCGCCGCCGTAGCTCAGCCCGGTAGAGCGCTGGCCTCGTAAGCCAGTGGTCGCGGGTTCGAATCCCGCCGGCGGCTCCAGTTACCTTATGTTATTGTCTTGTAGATTACTTTCCAGCTATTCTTCAAATAAAACCAATAATTATCTAGGGGTCTAATGTGTTGGAATCTTAGTTTATTCTTAATAGTTTTTTCTTTTGCGCCGATTCATATATTGCTTGAATAACTCTATGAATATGTATTCCATGCTCTTCATTCGTTAACGGTTTTCTATTATTCATTATGGATTCTATGAATTCTTCGAGTTGACGCCTATACATTTCTTCGATAGGTTCTTCGTATATACCACTATCAATTATCTTCTTATTGTATGAAATCATATATTCTCCTCCGAGATATCCCTCGCACGTAATAGTACCTTTCTCGGCTTGTATACCCCATTTTCTCCATCTATGACTGGCACTCCACGAATGTACTAGTATGGATGTCGCGTCATTTTCGTGTTTTAGTATTATAGAAGCATTGTCTTCTATTGTAACATTAGGTGTTAGACGCCATAATGAAGCATATACCTCTCTTACTTTACCAGCATACCAGTAGAACACGTATAGTACATGTATGGAATTCTCTGTAACCATGCCGCCGGATAGCTCCTTATCTGAGATCCAAGGCATTGATGGTATTCTGCCAAGTGCTATATGCCAGTGTACGACTACATTTCCAAGTTTCGTTTCAAGATAATGTTTTACTTTATTATATAAGCCATGGTATCTTAAGCTGAATGCCACCATTAACCTATTATTTGCATATCGAGCTATCTCCTCGGCGTCCTTTAAGTTTGTTGCCATGGGTTTCTCTAATAGAACGTATAGTCCCTTTCTTAAAGCATAAATAGCTTGCTCCCGGTGTGCGTATGGTGGTGTTGCTATTATAACTCCATCGAGTTCTTCTTTTTCAAGCATATCAGTATAGTTTTTATAAAGCTTCTGAACCCCGTATTCCTCGGCATATCTAAGTTTATATCTATCGACATCACATACAGCTACAATGTCAACCTTATCTCTTAACAATGTTTTAGCTACTTTCAAGTGTAGCGAACCCATATTCCCTAGGCCGATGATACCTATCTTGGGCTTAACCAAATTATCACCTAAAGATCTCTTTGAGAAATATTAGGCTCCTTCTTAGTGGTTCATAGATATTATTAGGATCCCATGGGAGTTCAGCGACAAGATATCCGTTATAGCCTATGTTCTCAAGTCTTTGCTTTATATTATGCCAGTTAACATCTCCCTTGCCGGGAACTCTGAACTCTAGTTTACTAACACTAAAGTCCTTTACGTGTATTTGTATGATCTTATTGCCGAGAACATCTATCCAGTGTTCAGGAAGGCTATGAGGTAAGGTATTTCCTACATCAAAATAAACTCCAATATTATTTTCATTTATTTCTTCTAATAGCAACTTATAGTCTAGGGGGCTGGGAAAGAGCTTGTTCCAAACTGGTTCCAAACCTATTTTTATATCGTATTCTCTCGCAATGTTTGCTACATTCTTAAAGAATTTTGCAACACGGTCGAAATGGTCTAAATACTCTAGGTCTGGTATAGCAACGCCTGGAACAACTAATATCTTATTAGCACCAACTATGCTTGCTATATAACATTGAGTTTCAAATAATTTATAAGCCCTCTTATCACCAGTTACTATATTATATTTCCAATATAATCCCGAAGCAATACTAGGGATTTCTAGGCCTAACTTCTCAGCACTCTCCCTGATGCTATTCCACTTTCTCTTTAATTCTCCGCGATCCATAGTCAGATCTTCTTCGTCTACAACGAGTTCAACGCCTTGATAACCTATTCTTTTTGTATTCTCTAGGAATCCAGGAATATTTCTCTTGTTTCGAGGTATACTCCAGATATTTGCACCAAATTTAAACAAATCTCTTTCACCTATAATTTATTGAGAATGTTTTGGGAAAGAAATACAAGATTTCTCAAAGGACTCCAACCATATGAGTAGAAATATAATCCATCCGGATTTGCTTCCAAAGCTAGTTTTATATCGCTCTCTAGGTCTTCGGGGGTAGTTGGAGGCCATGCACTTAGACCAGCTATAACCTTAGTATTGCCTGGTAATTGCCGTTTAGCCAGCTCTATTTCATAGGGTATCCTCTTAGATGATTGGTTGAATGGTTTAGTATAGATCATAATCTTTACGGAATCTAATAGCATACCAATATCTCTATAATTTTGCCCCACAATCCAGCTAGAAGATGGCGGATATAAATCAGCACTCAACTCTATATTTGGGTTCAAAGAATTTACTGTGTCCTTTATGAGTTCTACTAGCTCTGTTATCTTTGTGGCTCTATATTCAAGCCATCTACGAATAATAGGTATTCCCATAACTCTCCACGAGAAATCAAGATAT
>CAZWTS010000212.1:0-3256 GCA_964637085.1 uncultured Desulfurococcales archaeon
CGCTACATCATACATCCTATTGCTTCCAAGCCTTTAGGGAAGCATTAAGTAAGGGTGCGAGATCGCGTTACTGGGACTGGTATATATTCCTTAAAAGATTAGACCAAGTACCACAGAGAGTATTATCAAAGCTCCTAAAGATTATTAAAAGCCGGGATTGTAGTTGTAATAAGTCAAAGCTCCTCCGTGGAATAAGGCCTTTCTATGAAACTTTTTATGGAGTATGGTGCATGCCTAAACTCAACTATGATAATGCAGAAGTAGTAGATTTCATTGTAAATGTCCTAGAATACTGGAGTAGTCTTGGAGTCGATGGATTCCGTTTAGATGTGAGTCTAGGAGTTCCATCTAATGCTATGAAGGCCATATATAATGCAGTAAGGAATCAAGGTAAGATTGTTATAGGAGAAGTAATGTCTGATCCGAAGTATTATTTATGGGAAAACGTATATGATAGTGCAATGAACTATGAGCTACGTCGCCTCATAATAGACTTCTTTTATTATAAAAAACTAATAGCTAAGGAGTTTGTTAGAAGAGTAATGGAGCAATATGTACAGTTACCCCCGTATAGAGCAAACATTCTATATAATCTATTGGAGAGTCATGACACTATGAGGATAAAGTCAATAATAAAAGACCGGGACAAGTTAAAACAAGTCTATGCGTTTCTTTTCGCAGCTTACGGATCACCATCAATATACTATGGTGGTGAAATAGGTTTAGAGGGGGGAGAAGACCCTGATAATAGGAGACCCATGCTCTGGAACGAGAAATTATGGGATAAAGAGCTACTAGAACATATTAGAAAACTTATAGAATTGAAAAAGAGAAGCAAGGTACTAAGATACGGGTTCTTTAGAATCTATGACATTGATGGAAACATCATTGTTAAACGATTCCTAGATAATGAGGAAGTACTTGTATTATTTAACACTAGTAGCGATTATTTTACATTTCAATTAATAGGTAATGATAGAGTATTATACGGTTCTAATTATACCGTAGGAAAAGATATGGTATATATGACTTCTAACGGCTTTGTTTTCCTTCATAGAAATACAAGCATGCCGTTGTGAAAGGTATTAAAATAGGTTACAGTATGGCTCTTTCTGTCTTCTTATCGAATAAGTGTATTTTACTCCAATCTACTTGTAAGAACACTTTTTCCCCTATACGATATTTTGTTCCAGGCGGGGCCCTAACCTTAACTACACTATCACCTACCTTAACATTAACAATAACCTCAGATCCTAGGGGCTCCGATAAGAATACTTCGGTCTCAATAGCGTTTGCTACTGGCTCTTTGCTTATGCGTAGGTGTTCGGGGCGAATTCCAAGTATGACTTCAGGGCCGTAGCCAGATTCCAGGATCTTTAGAGCTACGTCTTTGTCTAGCTTCCTCTTAAGCTCTCTGCAATTAAGAACATATTCGTTGTTTTCTTCAACTATACTACACTCAATAAAATTCATTGGTGGTACTCCGATAAATCCAGCTACGAAAAGATTACTTGGTCTCTCATAGAGCTCCTCTGGAGTTCCAACTTGTTGAACCCTACCTTTATTCATAACTGCTATTCGGTCAGCCATACTCATTGCTTCTACTTGGTCGTGGGTTACATAGATTGTTGTTACTCCAAGACTTTCTTGGAGTCTGCGTAACTCGGTGCGCATGTACAATCTTAACTTGGCGTCAAGATTACTTAATGGTTCATCCATTAAGAATACTTTAGGTTCACGTACAAGAGCTCTTGCTAGGGCTACTCTTTGCTGCTCTCCACCGCTGAGCTGACTAGGTTTTCTATCAAGCAAGTGTTCTATTTTGAGTAAACGTGCTACTTCTATTACCTTCTTCCTAATATCTTCCTTAGTTAACTTGAGCTTTTTCTTCCTCATATATAGTGGGAAAGCTATATTGTCGAAAACCTTCATATGGGGGTAAAGAGCATAGTTTTGGAAAACCATTGCAACATCACGATCCTTCGGGTGGACATCGTTTACCAGTCTATCATCTATGTATATTTCACCCTCACTGGGGTATTCTAAGCCCGCTATTAGCCTCAATAAGGTTGTTTTACCGCTACCACTGGGCCCTAGGAGGCAGAAGAACTCTCCATCACGGATAGTTAGAGTTACATGATCTACTGCTACTACCTCGCCAAAGCGTTTAACAACATTTACCAGCTTAACGGTTGCCAAATTATTTTCACCAAGCTTAAGGTATTTCTGTTTCAGTCGAGAGATATGTAGTAGTGTTTCTAGTTATATAGTTATAAAAAATATTTTGATTTGTTTTTAGTTCTCGATTTATTCTTCATTTCCTCCCCTTACCTATAACAAAACCTATCCCTATACCTACTAGCAATAATACTATCCCTATTCCAGCTGCAGCTGTATAATCAGTTACAGTTATTGTGGTCGTCTTAGTCTCTGTTAGGGTTTGCGCTTGTGTTATAGTTGTTGTTTGTACTTGTGTTGTTGTAGTCGTCTGAGTTACAGTTTTCTCAACGGTTTGTGTTTTCTCTATAGTTTGTGTTGATGTTACTGTGTGAATAAGCGTCTGTGTAGTCGTGAGGGTTTCTGTTATAGTTTCCGTTTGAGTTATAGTTTCGGTAACAGTTACTGTAGGTGTTGTTGGTGTAGTTTCTGTTGTAGTGGTGGTTGTAGGTGTTATAGTTGGGACGCCATAGATTACAGCTAATGTACCAGTAAAGGTGTCAAGGTTTACTGTATAACTGCTTAGCATTTCATATTGGTCTTCAGCGGTTGGGGCAAGTAAGTCTATAATGTATGGTGCTACGCCTACTGCAACTGCTTCTGCACTAGCGTTTCCAAAATTCCATTCAGCTTCAGCATCACTTGTAACAGTTCTTACCCTCATTGGCCCAAAACCGTCATAGCCAGCGAGGGCTACAACATATCTCCACTCCTTTATATGCTCTGTATCGGGTAGGAGTTTCTTTGAGACTTCAGCTATTATAGCATTCTCGGTTTCGTTGGCGTATACTTTGAAGTCTCCATCCTGTACTATTACTGTTCCATTGGCATAGTATAGTGCTGCTCTCTGACCCTCTGGTACTGGTTTCTCCTCCCAACCAGGTGCCAATAATAGTGCGAAATGCCAGGCGTAGTCGGCGGCTATTACTACATTTAATCCAAGACTCGTATTATTTACTGGTAAATCAGCAGTAGTTCTCACGAATATGTGTGGGAATTGTAGGCAGAAGCCGTTAGGGCCGTTCCATGGATTATCGCC
>CAZWTS010000213.1:0-3072 GCA_964637085.1 uncultured Desulfurococcales archaeon
GGGAGCATCAATAGTAATAATAGATTTCCACGGCGAATATCATAATCTAATAAACAGATTGTATCCTTATTCATCAATTAATATGAACATAATAGATACTATTGATAGTAAAATAAGTTTATTGGATATAATGAGTGGATATAACATAAAGGAAAAAAGCCTAGAAATATCAACGATTATACAACGTGTTTTTAATCTGGGCCCTCTTCAAAAAATATTTCTCCAAAAGATAATAGAGGAAGCTTATACAATAATTGCTGAAGAAAAAGAAGGTGAAGGAAGAGCCTTATTACGCGCATATAGAATAGTTCTAGATAATGTGCAGACAGACCAAGAGTTAAGGACTATAAAGAGCCTAGAACCCTATATTAAAGCACTTGCCTCAGAGTTCTTTAGTGATAAAACCGTTCCCCTGCAAAAAATATTTTCGGGATTTACGATAATAGACCTTTCTCAACTATATAGCGAGCAATTCAAGAATCTATATGCGGAACTAATACTGTTAAAAATTTATGATAATTTATCAGTAATAAATAGGGAATTAAGGAAACTTAAATACGTAATAGTTGATGAAGCACACCGAATAGCAAAAGAGAGGGACTGTGTTTTAGCAAAAATTGTAGCTGAAAGCCGAAAATACCATGTAGGAGTCATGGTGATTACCCAGCATCCTAAGAGCATAAGTGAAGATATTATAGGTAATACTTCGTTACAGATAGTGTTTCAGTTAAAAGAGCCAACCAACCTTGAATACATAGCCAAAATGCTTGCTGGTTATCAGGCCAGTAATCGAGTAGACTCTATTAGGAGAGCAATATACTATTTACCCCGGTTCCATGGACTCCTAAAGGATAGCTTAATAAGGGAGCCTCTGCTCATTGACTTCACTCGGAAACCAGGGGATAGAAATGGTTGAAGAAGAAATAGGCGAACCAGCAACTGTTGAACACGAAGAAAAAAACATTGAAGAAGAACCAATAATAAGTGAGGAAGTATTCGACACAAACAGTCTTGAAATCTTACTACAAGTTACCGAAATATGGGATCGTATGTTACGAGGCGAAATATCTGAAGAAGAGGGAAAAAAACTAATAGAATCCATTACGTCTTCGATAAGGAGAGAAACAAGCAGACGTCGGAGAAGAAGAAAGAAACAACGATAAGCGTTAGAGAAGACAAAGTATTTAATATGATGTTTCTCTCTTAATACTAACACTATAGCCGAGTTCTTCAAGGACTTCTCTTATTTTATCAATTGACACTCTTCGATCAAATACTATTGTAACCTTTTTTTCTTCGTTTTCCTTAATCAATATTATCCTGTCAACTATTATATTTCCGCGAATCATATCATTTATAGACTTAGGTGGTGCTAGGCTGTCTTTGAATTTCTTCTTCATAACATCGTAGAAGACGTCAAAATTGGCTATATACCTCTGTGCCTCTTCTACATCAAAAGTATGTTTACCTAATTTATCGGCAATCATGTTCAGTAATTTTGAGGCATCTTCTAAGGGTAAAGTCACATGTTTGTATTTACCCATATCTATTAAGAGAGTTACATTCTTAGACATGTACTACCCCCCATAGTATTTAGAACTAAACTATATATTTTCTAAGCACGTAAAATGTCTCCTGGTAGAAGAGTATGACTTTTAGAGCTATATATCCTGCAGCAACAAAATTCAAGTACGTCGCCCAAACAATAGCAAAAATAACAGATGAGATACCCTTTGTAGCAACCCCCGAGGGTTTATTTGTTAAAACACTAAGTAGTGATAAAACAACAATGATTGTGTTACAAATACCTAATACTGCCTTCGAGGAATATCTTTGCGAAGAAGATAGAGTAACATTTATCGTTAATGCAGATGAATTCTCTAAGGTTAGTAAGCGTGGAACACGTAATGATGTAATAGAATTAGTATTAGAAAGAGAGCATCGAAGACTTAGATTTACATTTCAAGATAAGAAGACTGGTGTTGAAAGAACTTTTTATGTCGAATTACGTGAAGGAGTTGTAGAAGAATTACCTGAACCCTCACTTGACTTGCCAGTTATAGCACGTATGCTTACTGATACTTTTAAGAATGCACTGAGAGATGTGAAGCTAGTTGGAGAGGAAGTAGAGATAATCGCCGAGGACGAAGAACGCATAATCTTTCAATCAATTTCGCCTCAAAGGGAGTACTACAACATAATGGAAAGAGATAAAGCATTATTATCATTTAGGAATTCCTCAGAGAAGGTGCGAGCAAAATATAGCCTCGAACTTTTGGAGGCAGCATTAAAAGCTACAACGGCGGCAGAAGCAGTAACATTAGAGATGGGCGAAAACATGCCTTTAAAACTCACATTTGACCTACCTGGTGGAGCAACACTTGTGTATTGGATAGCGCCACGAATATAGTACTACATAATAATAATTAGAATGCTACTCAAGTTTCTTTAGCAAATCAAGTAGAACTTTCTCAACACGTTCTTTCTCACGTGGACGCGTTTGTGGACGGGCAATCGGTTTCTCAAGTTCGGGGAACCATACGGGTGATCTACATAGTGAACCACGTTTACTACAGTAAAGCATACAGCAGGTAGGACATACTTGATCAAGTGGTGAGAGAGAACAACCAAGGGTTACTGTATACTTTCCACAAATCGAGCAACGGTACCAATACATTACCATACAATACCACCAGATTATACATTAAATACTGGTAAAATAAATATAAGTAGCGGCTCTCGATGAGGTACGGCAATCGGGCGGGGCTACAGTTCTAGTAAGCATGCCCCGCGAGGTAGGCCGTACCTAGGGGGCCGTCACAATATAGTAAAGGATAACCCTTTATTCATGATGTAATCCTTGAATTCACGCGCATCATTGAACATATACACGTTGTTGAACATGATATAACATTCCCTAAAGCTACTGCTATATTTCTTAAGTTTATCTATTAATTCTCTATAATCCTCTTGAGTATATTTGTATTTATAATTCACCTCGCGCTTTCCTCTCCCATGGAGCCTTAGATAACATATGTCTGTGACGGGTAATGGATCATATTTAAACGGGTC
>CAZWTS010000214.1:0-3737 GCA_964637085.1 uncultured Desulfurococcales archaeon
CCTAACAATACGGAGAACCCTTGGTTTTGAGAATCCAGTATCACGTACAATATCAATTACACGAAAATATGATTTCCCAACAATAGATTCAAGAACTACCAATTCGTCGTACAATAGGGGGAATCGAAGTATCGTCTCGAACACGACACACTACACCGCATTAACTTAGTCATATACTTAATACTATAGTACACAGAGTAACAATAATGTTTCCCCTAATGATACCTAAACATATTGCACCCCCTAACTAGAGAAAAATATGAATTAAAAGGTGTATGAAAATGAAACTGGGTAAAATACTAAAAAGAATACTATTATCGAAATACTTCTTACTCACCATACCAATAATAATGTTCCTTATAAAGAGAGCAGTAATACATGCGATAGCAGAAGCAACTGGTGGATCAATAATACAACCCACAGATTTAGAAGAAAACGACGATGAAGACACCTTCATATAATACGGTTTTGTCTACTCTTTTAACACACTATTTTTAAAAATCCAGCTATCATTTGAGATCTCAGTGATACTACTAGGAAGTGATTTGCAGAATTTCTGCACTTACTTCTGCACTTACTAGTTAGAGACATTGCAATTGGTATCAATTGACTAGAGAATAATAATGGTCCCGCGGGGGGGACTTGAACCCCCGACCACCGGGTTTCTGCCTCCCCGAGGTGCCGTACCCCCTTCATTGCATCGGATTTCCCGAGCTCTGGGGATAGGGTCCTCGGGGGAAGCCGTCTCACTACAGCCCGGCGCTCTGCCGCTGAGCTACCGCGGGACCAGGTTATCTATCACACTATAGGGGGTTTTAAAGATTAAATATTATTATCTCTATTGTGTCCTCCATTATAGCGTTTCTAACAGCTTATTCTAATGATCTATTATCGGTACTTGGCTATTGCATACAACATATCTCTTTCTGTTACCATACATTCTATTCTTGTAGGTGGATTATCAATTAAACTTTTTGTATTTTCCACTATTTTAGAGATTTCTTTTGATGTTTCCTTCACCTTCATATATTTTATTGTTCTCAATAATTGCTCTAATTGTTTTCTCTAGCTTTAAGCGGTTGGCTATATCTATAGTTAGGGCTTTGGTATCTTCTATTAATCTTCTAGCTACATCAATTTTGTGTCGGAGTCCTGGTGTAAGAGCATCTGGGTAATGTAGTCTTCTCAACTTATAGTATATGGTTTCCATAATATTTAGGAGCAATAATGCCGTATCCACTCTATTCTTCCTTAGTAATTCTAATATTATTCTCCTAAGTTCCCCAATAAGGTCTCCGAGACCTTGAAGATATGGTGGTATAGGTATATCTAGTTCACTTAGTCTGGGAACGCCTTTCCCAGTAATAATAGAGTACAACGATAGGCATTCAACATACTCCGACAATGCATTATAGATAGTACCACTATAATAAAGATCTTGATGATTTTTAGTAATTTCCTTTAAATTAGTGACCTTAACGTAAAGTTTTTCTAACAATTGCATAGCTTCATCTATTTTACCTAAGTGTATGTTTGATACACAATTGCTCGAGTATCTTATTATTTCTCGTGAAATCCTTATTATATTCTCCCTTATTTCATCTTTAGTCGATAGATATTTGTCTATTCTACCTATTTCTTCACTTAATGTTTTGTCTATTCTATCTATTACATCTTCCTTTATCTCATACATTATTGTATCACCTAACTTTAACCCAGGGTCAGTTATGCGGGGCTCACTTCATTTATTATTGCAAATCCTTTCATCGGGGTTCTACATCATCCCCTTCGCGCTCTACTAGTAGGCATATAGACATACTATTTAATTAAATTATAATACTTGTTTAAGGATTGAAGAAGGAATTAGTGGTGGGCCCGGGGGGACTTGAACCCCCGACCACCGGGTTATGAGCCCGGCGCTCTACCTGGCTGAGCTACGGGCCCCACCGGGCCTCTGCAGAGTTATTATCCCCCGGGGTATTTTTATGTTGTTTTACCTGGGTTTATAGTGTTTACGTTCCTAAACTCCATGACTGTAGATATTGTTTTTGTGTTTCAGTTAATTTATCTATTTTTATGTTCATTGACTTAAGTTTTAGTTTTGCAACAGACTCATCTATTTGACGCGGCACCTTATGTACCTTTATCGGTAGTCTCGGATTCTTATGTATGTACTCTATACTTAATGCTTGATTCGCAAAGCTCATATCCATTACCTCGCTGGGGTGCCCCTCTGCTGCTACTAGATTTACTAGCCTTCCCTCGGCAAGTAAGTATAGTTTTCTACCATCTGGCAGAGTATACTCGGTTACGTATGGCCTTATTTCACGTTTACTTATTGCTAATTCTTCTAGGTCGCGAACACTCACTTCTACATTAAAATGCCCCGCATTTGCCAATATTACTCCATCCTTCATTAACTGGAAATGTTCCTTTCGTATTACATCACGATTACCCGTAGCAGTAATGAATATATCTCCTATTCTTGCGGCCTCACTCATGGTCATTACGTCATAACCATCCATGACCGCCTCCAACGCTCTAATAGGATCCACCTCTGTAACTATCACCCTAGCACCCATTCCACGAGCTCGCATCGCTATACCTCTACCACACCAGCCGTATCCCGCAACAACTACTTTTTTACCAGCGAACAAGATGTTTGTAGCACGCATTATACCATCCACAGTACTCTGTCCAGTACCATACCTATTATCAAATAGGTACTTAGTATAGGCGTCATTTACAGCTATAATGGGATACAATAGTCTACCCTCCCGTTCAAGCGCACGTAATCGTATGACCCCGGTTGTGGTCTCTTCCGTACCGCCTTTTATCTTTCGAGCAATATCATTATACTCGGAATGCAATATTGCATGCAGGTCTGCACCGTCATCTATAACTATTTGAGGTTCTGATTCCGCTACTTGCTTTATACACCAATAGTATTCCTCGGGGCTTTGCCCTCTCCATGCATAGACGTGAGCTCCCTCCTCTACTAACGCCGCTGCAACATCATCTTGAGTTGATAGTGGGTTGCTCGCAGCCAGATAGACCTCAGCACCTCCTGCTATTAGCGTGCGAACTAAAACTCCAGTCTCCTTTGTAACATGTAATACTGCTCCTATCTTAAGTCCTTTCAACGGTTTTTCTTTAACAAAGCGCTCCCGTATAAGTAAGAGCACAGGCATATGTTTCTCAGCCCATTCTAACTGAAGCTTTCCCTTAGCCGCTAATCCGATATCTTTTACTTTATAGCTCAAACCTGGATTCACCCCCATCTACTCACACTTTACATTGACATTATCCTAATGGAACCTATATATTTTTCCTAATCACCATACTATATACTCTCATATAGCTTATTTAGACCCTAAAACGATTAAGAGATACTAAGAACCGGGCGTTAATAATGAGAGTAGAAATAACCAACAAGAATACCGAGAAAAACAAATCCCTCAATTTAGAAAAAATTATATTATCCAAGCCTTGGTTACTACCATTTATCGTATATCTAGCACGTAATCCTAGAGGGCTCCTCTACTCGATTAGCAACATATTAGGCGTTAAATCTAGTATAACTAGAAGAGCGTTATGGTGGCTTTCCAAGATAGGTATAGTAGAGTTATATAGTGAGGATAACAGACGCTTGTATAGTGTAAAAAATACTGCAATAGATACTCTTAGTTATTTAACAAGTAATGTCCGCTACTATAATAAAAACTATGTTTTAAAGA
>CAZWTS010000215.1:0-2672 GCA_964637085.1 uncultured Desulfurococcales archaeon
GGTCTTATCTCATATATATCGGACCATAGCTCAATTACTTTAATTCTCTCTGGAGATATCGCATATCGCTTTGAAAGTATTTTTTTATTACTTTGTGAGTGCACTATGACTCTATCCACATATTTACTAAATAACTTTATCAATACATTGAAAAATACAATAAGAATTTTATTCTTAATTACTCCTGATTTTATTAAGACGTCAGGGTGAATATCATGAAGTATTACCAACAAAGGCTTGCGAAACAATAATTTTATAAGTATACCTATCTGACTTACTATTAATTCAATATCTCCTGCAACTAATATAATGTCCGATATGCAAGCCAAAGGTAACGCTGCAATCAACAGCATCTTTAGAGAAGATATTAACTCAGCTAGACGCTGTTTTAAATTATCACATTTAGATAGGAACGTCCGTATTCTTAATATCCTTAATTGACCTAAATACTCTAAGAGTGCGAGTTTAAACTTGGGGTAATTAATAGTATAGTTCTTTGGTAATCTATATGTCCTGGGAAATGTTGTAAGTACAAGTACTCTATGACCTCGCCTAGATAACTCCCTTGCTATTTCAAATTCTGTCCTAATAGCACCTAGCTCTGGGTAGAAGTGATTTACAATGAACAGTATAGATATTTTTTTATTCTTTATTTTCATAACCTAACCTACAGCACATCTACATCGAGACTATACACTACTATGGGATATTAACTTCTTAAGTCTAGCTATGGCGTAAAGAATTATGGCTGAAGTAAGTAGGAGAACACCTATAAATGTAAAAGCAACAGCTATTAAGGTTATAGGTATAGAGAAGTAACGTGTTTGATTAAATATCCAAACGGTATATGTTGCAGCTAATATTCCAAGTACTGTCAGTATCATTCCTGGTATTCCAACGTACAATAGTGGGTGTTTTTCAATTATAGTCTCGATAATCCTTAGTACTACCTTTGATGCATGAATTAGCGGATTCTGGGTACTTGCCTCCTTGTGATGACGTAACGTTATAGGCACCTCTATGATCTTTAGTTTTAACTTAGATGCTTGGTAGAGTATATCTACGCTTGCCCCCATATCGCTATCTTCAGGCAATATTAGCTCTATTGCTTTCTTACTATAAGCTCGATAGCCACTTTGAGCATCACTTATATACCTTGGCAATTTGTATGTTTCCTTTGTTAGCCAAGTTATAATCTTTACACCGATTCTCCTCCATAACGGTTGTTGCGTTCTTCCTAGAAATCGTGAACCAATTACTATATCTGCTTCCCCTTTAATTATTGGGTCGATTAATTTCGGTATCTCATCCGGATCATGCTGGTCATCAGCATCAAGTATGACTAATACATCAGGTTTTCTCTTTTTTGCCTCAAGGAATATAGTTCTTAAGGCTGCACCATAACCCATGTTTCTAGGATGATTTATTACTGTTGCACCTAGCGCTCTAGCTATTTCAGCGGTCATGTCCTTAGAACCGTCATTGACAACTATTATCTCATCTACATATTTCTTCGTCTTTAAAATTACTTTAGCTATATACTTCTCTTCGTTGAATGCAGGAATACCCGCTATTATTGATGGACGCACCATAATTCTATGATACTATACTACAGGATCTGCATCACTACGCCGTAGTATAATAACGTCCAAGTACACATCAATAACATCAATACTTATAGTTGTCATAGTAATATGGGTTGTTTATTATTAGTATTCCTAGACAGAGCACTTCTGTTACCTTATTGAGCATGCTAATTAAGGGATATAGAGCATGCTTAAGTATCTGTATGGCGCCGTGTAGGAGGGCTATGCCTTTTAGTGTTGCTAGTTCTATCTGGAGTAGTGCTTCTTTTAATGCCTTCTTGAGTGTTGGTGATTTTGCTTCGGTGATTACCTTAGTCGCTGCTAGTAGTAGTGCTTTTGCTTCTTTGGTTAGTGTTCTCCAGGCTCCGTTTCTCTTTGCTCTGGTTACGTATTTGAGGAGTACGGCTCGGGTTAGGCGCGGGGGGATTAGGGCCTTAGCTACGAATTCCTTAGCTAAGCTGAGCACCGCGGCTGGAGGGTCTCGCTGCTCTGCTAGGTAGGTAGCTAGGAGTGTCAAGCCCCCGCGCCTGTCTTTAGTAATTTTGCTCTTAGTTAAAAGCTTTAACTCCGTGAGTGAAAGGCTCTAATTAGTCACTACTTCATTGATTAAATCTAATTAATATATGTGCTTTAACGCTTACTTAGTGTTCTCTACGTCACCTCGTAGGATTCCTTAGGGTTAATTCCTAGAGATTTTTGGTTTAGTAGTTATGTGTTCTAATTGTTTAGCAATACGTTATATAATAGTAGAAATACGTTATATAGTAGAGCATTAGCTTAGGTTTAAAGTATGTCGCCCATTATCGCTGATAGGTGATGTAGGAGGCACGAATTCTTAACTTTACTACTAGGAGCATAATCATACCAATATAAGAGCAGGAACTGGTCAATTATGATAAAGACTAGCTGCTAAAACTTAGTCTTGAAGTATTTCTCGTTTTACGTATTGAATTAGCTTGTTAAGTTCAGGTGAAAGCACTAATCTTTTTTGTTTCCCTTCCGTAACTTCAATATCTTTAAGGCTTACTAAGTAATTGAGAATATCTTTTAATTCCTCCAGTTCCTTTTTTGTTAATTTCTCTTTGT
>CAZWTS010000216.1:0-2709 GCA_964637085.1 uncultured Desulfurococcales archaeon
GAAATCTTTGGAGAGAATTATTGGGAACTTTGGGGATACTTTCTTTTTTCCAACGTTCTTTTACATCATAACAATACTGGTAGAGTAAATGTTTTTTCCAGTATCTCTCACAGAAGCCACCCTAACTAAATCCTGTGAAGTATAATGTTTTCGTATACTATTATTCTTATGATTATCGAAGAAGTATCCTATACGTTAATCCCCCAAATAGCCCATTACTTTATATAATATTTTGTGACAAAAATGTTTTAAAGTATAGTGTATGTGCAAAAATAGGGTATACGTATGCGTGAGAAGTATAGGGTTCTAAGAACGATCATTCTCATTGTGTTATTATTGAATTCAATGGTAGCTCTATCGCCAGTACAAACATACATGGAAAGATCAACTGATAATACGTTTGATACAGTTTTTACTAGTGATATTATCGAGATAAGAGCCTCAGATTACTATGGCAAGAGTATGAAGCCTAGCTATGAGTCAATTGAGGTTGATGTGAGAAGGGAAATAGAAGAGTCGTTTAAACGGCGGGATAGAGATAACGATAGTATATCTGATATTCTCGAGGAAGCAATGTATGACAACAGTTTTAATGAAAAGAGTATACTATACGATAATAATACTAATAGAATAGGAGTAATAATTCTATTCTCTGCTCGTCCTGCGAGAAATGCAAATGAATCGAGAATATTAGAGGACAGGCTTAAGGGTCTCATAGAATACATCATTAATACATTAAGGTCTCAAGGCATTGATGTTGAATTAAGATACGGTCCTTATACTTATATAACTCCAGGATTCTCTCTATGGGTTCCAAACAATATAAGTGTAATAGAGGATATTATTGAAAAACTTAGAGGAATAGACTTAGATAACGATGGGTTAAGCGAGGACATATTAGTTCACCCGGTAACCCTCGTTAATGTGCAGAACTATATGACGACGAGGCAGACGTATATAAGACCTTACGTATGGGTAAACCTAGGTATTAATGGTAGTGGTATAACAGTAGCAGTATCGGATACTGGTGTAGATGATTCGCATCCAGCATTTACTGGTAAAATAGTGCATTGGGTTGATTACGTTAATGGTCAAAGTACCCCATACGATGATCACAGCCATGGCACTCATGTCTCTGGTACAGTGCTTGGTGCGTATACTACGGAGTCTTCAACTGGTACTAGTCGCCACGGACTCTACATAGAGTCTGCATCGAGCGGATACTATTTTGGCTGGTATGTTTGGAGTACTGGTGGTACCATAAGAGTATATGCAAGTGGTATACTTGCTTCAGCTAACCTATACTATTCTGGCGAGGATCCTTTATGGTTGGCGCAGAAGAAGGGCACACTCCAGCTAGTTGCCAGTGGGAATCCAATCGAATATAGTGTCTCCCAACCAGGATGGTATTTTGCGGAATCTACTTCAAGATTCGGTGGATCAATGGAATTCGAAATACCAATAGAGGACGTTGGAGACGGATACGAATTCATGTGTGGTATGGCGCCTAATGCTAATTTAGCTTCATATAAGGTTTGTGATAACCAAGGATCATGCTCAAGTGACGCAATACTCAATTCAATGAACGATGCAATAGCTAATAGGGAAACCTATGGAATAAAAGTCCATAACTTTAGCTTAGGAGGCTCATATGCGGGTACATATGACTCAATAATAGATGAAGCAGCTACAAGCGGAGTACTTTTCGTAGTGGCTGCTGGGAACGATGGATCTGGTTCGAATAATGCAGGTAACTCTGAACCAGCAGCAGTACCTAAGGCTCTCACGGTAGCCGCTACGGATCACTTCCCGTTTAATATAACATCATATAGTAGTCAGGGAGGAGAGAGTGTCGTTAATTCAAGTATAATAAAGCCTGATGTAGCATTTGTTGGAGGAGGAGCCTACTGGGTTAGTGGTACTAATGCTGGTGTATATAGCGCTATAACATCTGATGTATATTCAAGCTATCCGGGATGGTCTCTTGAGATGAGGGGCACCAGTATGTCGACGCCAGGCATGTCTGGTGTTGCTGCCCTCGTAGCACAAGCCGTAACGAAATCAATAGGATGGGACTATACTTCCCAAGCATCCCAGAGCGCATTGATGGTGAAGAATATTATATTGATAAACACCTACGAGTTATATCCACTAACCAGAATAAGCGATGCAGCAAATAGTCCAACTTTAGAAAAAGGAGGTAAAGACCCTCATGAAGGCTGGGGCTTCGCTGACCCATATGCTGCAGTTGCGGCGGCTCTAAGCATGGCTGATCCACTTATACCAGGTAGTATCGTGAGCGGGTGGTTTAGAAGAGGAGCAATATACCAAGGAGTAGTTACGAACGAGTTCGGTCCTAGTGTTTGGTCAAAACTATTCATATTACCAAATAGGACTATAACGCTACCAAACGGCTCATCGTTTACTGTGAAATATAAGTTTAAATTATATATAACGAATGGTAATGTTGCTGACACCGATTATGACCTATACATATATAGATACAATCCTGACCCCTACAGCGGGGACCCAGTAATATTAAGTAAGAGTGTTCTAGACTTCGGGTACAATGAGAGTATAACTTATACTCCGTCTAGTGATGGTGAGTATGTTTGGGTTGTTGCTAAGAGGGCTAGGGAAGACAGTGCCGGAGGTAATTGGACTCTAGTAACAGGGCCCACGGTCTCAGAGTATGGTACTCCTGAGGGT
>CAZWTS010000217.1:0-8618 GCA_964637085.1 uncultured Desulfurococcales archaeon
GTATACCAAATAGCGAGGATTATGGCTGAGAAAAACATTGGTAGTGTAATAGTTGTTGAAAACAATAAAGTAGTAGGCATAGTCACCGAGGAAGACCTTATTAGAAGAGTCCTTGCTGAGGGAAGAGACCCTAATCGTACAAGAGCAGGCGATATAATGTCTCGTCCAGTAATACATGTATCACCAGATACCGAGGTCAAAGAAGTAGCCCTGCTCATGGCTAGATTAGGCATAGGCCATATACCAGTAATAGAGGGCAATAGACTTGTAGGGATTATAGCGGAATACGATATAATAAGGCTTACACCAGATCTAATAGAATTACTCTATGTTAAAGGTAAACTCGGCTCACCTCCAGTAGAACTAGAATAATATCTATATGGTTCTATAGATCCCTGCTTCTTATAGTATAAAGCATATATTCTCCTATAACAATACTATAGTATTGGGTGGACTAGCCTTCGTTATTATACGTGAATATATTCTACATTTTCCAACTATAGCTCCCCACGAACCAGCTACTAGAGCTAGACAGCTTATGCGTGATACTGGCGTTAGAATTCTACCAGTAGTTGAAGACCACAGGCTCCGAGGTATTATAAGTAGACTTGGAGTACTAAGTATAACTTCGACTCGTTCAAACCTAAGAGCTATAGATATTGCAAGTGAGCCTTCGCTAACAATCTCGCCAGAAGAAGAGCTTAGGGAAGCATTGGAGAAGATGTTGAATGTGGATGAATGGTATGCTCCAGTAGTTGACATAGGTAACCGCTATATTGGTGTATTTGGTTTAGAAAAAGTAATAGAGAAGCTACTAGAAGAAGACCATCCAAGTCTTGGGAGGAAAGTGGAGGAAGTTATGAGCACAAATATCGAGACAATAGAAGCCAATGATAACGTAGCGAGTCTATGGAGGAAAATGATGAAATACAATTATGCCGGATTCCCAGTAGTCGATGGTAAAGGTAAACTTATTGGTGTTGTAACACAATACGACTTAATACGTTACGGGTTTACAAGAATAGAATTACGCTCCGAAAGTCCTCCACGGACAGGTCCACGTATAAGGGAGATAATGTCGACACCCCCTATTACCGTTAAAATAGGAGACGAGCTAAGGAAAGCTGCAGAGCTAATGATAAAACACGATATAGGTAGAGTCTTAGTAGTAAACAATAAAAAAGAGCTCAAGGGCATAATTGATAGGGAGGATATTATACGCTCATACCTAAAACACTCGTTTAAAGACTAGTCCACTATTCTAATTCCCGTAAATACGTTTCATACTAGGTGTAAGATCATGTATAGGCCAAGTACTCGTAGACCTAGGAAATCAAGAATAGAAGGACAGAGATGGCTTAGAAGCGATGGAACTCCCAACTTCGCAGATCATGTCTACCGTAAAGAAGGAGACGTAGTCTTAATAGCTAAAAAAGACTTGAAAACAGCCTCACCTGTAACACCCATACTCGAACTAGCTGAGACTATGTCTTACAATAATATTAGGAGCATACCAGTAGTAAATAGTAAGCTCGAGCTCGAAGGACTAGTATTGTCTATGAATATAGTTGATTACTTTGGTGGAGGAGAACTATACAATATAATAGTTGAAAGACATAATGGGAACATTTATAGTGCATTGAAAGAACCTGCTAGTTCAATAATGGTGCAAAATCCCATAACAATACACATTACTAGCAAGATTACAGAGTTATTAAAAATCATGGTTACCGAGGGGGTAGGAGTAGTACCAGTATTAGACCTAGAAAATAAGCTCTACGGAATAATTACTGAAAGAGACCTAGTAGAATATTTCTCGGAGAGAACAGAAACCGGGGTAAAAGTCGAGGACGTTATGACTAGAGAAGTAGTTACAATAGATGTTTCAGCGAACTTGAGGAAGGCAGCTGAAACAATGGTAAAACTAGGGTTCCGTAGGCTACCAGTAATAGAAGATGGTAGAGTAGCTGGAATAATTACTTCAAAGGATATCGTAAGATTTATCGGGGATCATAGGGTTTTCGAAAAAGCACCTACGGGTAAGGTGGAGGAAGCTCTCTCTACACCAGTATCAGAGGTTATGAGTAAAATAGCCTATACAATAGAACCTCAAAAAGACATAGCTGAAGCAGCAAAATATATGATGGAAAAGGGTGTTAGCAGTCTATTAGTAGTTAAAAATGAAGCACTGCAAGGCATCATAACCGAACGAGATATATTATACGGTATGCTTGTAAAAGCGAAAGCCATATAGAGGTGTATGAGTCCATGGCGCCGAAAATCTCAACTTATATGTCTACTCCAGTAATAGCGGCAACACCTTATGATAACTTAGCACATATCAGAAAGTTAATGATAAGGCACCACATAGGCAGAATAGTTATAGTTGAAGGAAACAAACCTATTGGAATAATAACTAAGAGTGACTTTATACGAGCATTATTTTCTCGGAGGAGATTTGCTAAGCCATTAGAGGAAATAAAAGCCGAGGAAGTAATGACACGTGACCTAATAAAAATAGATGAAAATCGTAGTATCAAGGCTGCAGCAAAACTTATGGTGAGAAAAGGTGTTAGTGGGTTACCAGTAGTATCTAAAAGCGGAGAACTAGTAGGCATAATCACGTTAACCGACATAACGAGGGCATATGCGGAACGTTATCCCGGAAGAGTTTTCGTAAAGGAAGCTATGCGGACCAGTGTACCAACGGTACATAGAACTCATAGTTTATTCTATGTAGCGGAACTAGTTTCAAGGGATGAAGCAGGAAAAATCGTTGTCGTAGACGGAGATAAACCTATTGGAATAATAACAAAATCGGATATAGCTTTCATAAACCCATTCCTTCTAGGCTATCGTGATATGAAGTATGTTAGACGTTTTAGCTCGGAAAAAGGTAGAGCAACAGCAATTAGAATATACACTATACCCATAGCGGGAGATATAATGACACCTGATCTCTTAACTGTAGGGTTGGATGAAGATCTAGCACTAGCAGCCGATACAATGATAAAAAACAATATTAGTGCTTTACCAGTAGTAGACAGCGATGGAAATTTAGCTGGAATAGTCACTAAGATAGAAATCGCTAAAACCCTTACAAGAATATAGAATTGAGATGGCTGGAGAGGTGAAGGAGATGGTAGAATATGAAAGAATACCCGAGCTTAAAGTAAAAGAAATAATGGAGAAAGATTTTCCTAAGGTAGATAAAAACGATACGCTATACCATGCAGTAAAGATTATGGACAAATACGGTTATGATAGAGTAGTAGTATTGGAACAGGGAAAAATAGTGGGAATAGCTACGAAGAAAGACATTATAATGAAACTCGGAACTCAGAGAACGAGAAATGTTACACCAAGCAGGATGCATGTATCGAGCTTCATGACACCTAACCCCATTACTATTAGTCCAGAAGAACTAGTAGTTAAAGCAGCGAAAACAATGGTTGACAAAGAGATAAGCAGCCTACCAGTCCTAGAGGGAGATGAATTAATAGGTCTTGTAACGAAAAAGAATATTGCGAAACTACTAGAAGATTTCGAGATACCGGTAAGAGACGTAATGTCTTCTACCCCAATAGTATTGAAATTAACGGATAGGGTGTTACATGCACGACAGCTAATGCTTTCAAATAATCTCACATTTATACCAGTTGTTGATTCTGATGGAAGAGTAATAGGCGCTATATCTATAGATGAAGTAGCTGATGCATTATTTGCTTTCCACGACATTGTACCAGCTAAACACAGGAAGGAAAGGATAATGCATCTACTAGTATCAGACATAATGAGGCTACGTCCACCTAAGGTTCCCCCAACAGAACCACTGGGAGAAGTAGTTAAACAAATGTTTGACAAGGATTATCGTGGAGCGATAATAGTGGATAACGATGATAAACCGATAGGGATTGTAACTCTAACAGATTTAACAGAGTATGTTGCAACTCTAGGTTAATGATACATTATTGTTTTTATATCCCCAAACCCCTTCTAGCATAAATAGGATGCTGCAAGTGACGTATACAGAGGATCCAAAGTTCATAGTAGATACTATGCTGGGAGACCTCGCTAGATGGCTACGCATACTAGGTTATGATACCAAATACTCGAGAGAATATGAAGACTGGGAGCTACTAAGAATAGCATCTAATGAAAAGAGGGTATTAGTAACCCGTGATAGAGGGCTTTACTGGAAGGCTAAGAGGAAGGGAGTAAATACTATTCTAATAGAAGAAGACGATATAGTTGAAAGATTATTAAAGGTCGCCCGTAAATACGGGATAAGACTATATGTAGATTCTGATAAAACACGTTGTACGGTATGTAATTCACCGTTAATTAAGGTTGATAGAGAACGCGTAAAAGACAAAGTGCCACGGAGAGTATATGAGAAATATAGGGATTTCTGGATATGTCCGAAATGCGGTAAAGTTTACTGGCGTGGAAGACACTGGGTTAAAATAGAGGAAATACTAGCTATTGTGAGGGATAGATTAAATGGAGGAAAAAGAACCCATACATCCAAGCGAACTAGTATTTGAAGAAGGAGTATTCCTAGTAAAACTAGCTAGAAAAGCAGTAGAAGAATATCTTAAGGAAAACCGTCGCATAAAACCACCGCCTAATACACCTAAGAAGCTATTTAGACCTGGCATGAGTTTTACAACAATAGAAGTATACCACGATTACCATCACCGCAGTCTTAGGGGATGTATAGGATACCTTCAGCCGGTCATGAGCCTTGTGGAATCAGTTATAGACTCGGCAATACAAGCAGCAGTAGGAGATCCCCGCTTCCCGCCGATGAGTGTTAACGAGCTCCCAACTGTTACTTTCGAGGTCTCAGTTCTTTCAGTACCAGTTCTAATAGAAGTGGAAGACAGACGTAGGCTACCCGAGAAAATAATAGTGGGAAGACATGGGTTAATAATAGAACGTGGATTCTTTAAGGGGACTCTTCTACCCCAAGTACCAGTAGAGTATGGGTGGGATTCAGAGACTTTTCTTGCAGAGACCTGTATAAAAGCTGGTTTACCTCCTGACTGTTGGCTTGATGAGAGGGTAAAAATATATGCTTATGAGGCAAGGCTTTGGAGAGAGAAGGAGCCCTTAGGGGAAATTGAGGAAAGAGACCTACGCAGAGAGTTGGAAAAGCTTTGGGGAGAGAGAAAGAGTTAATTACCCATACCTATATCTGGCTTATCTGGAATCCTTATTGGAGGGATGGTGACTATGAGTGAAAAAGAGCAAGGTGTCCAAGAATATACTGGCTTCATAATAGGTTATCGTAGGGGGACAAATACGCAGTATCCAAATCAAGTACTAGCACGAATACATGGAATAGAATCCTATAAGCAAGCCTCACAGTTAATCGGGTGGAGAGCATTATACGTTGATAGATATGGTAACAAGTATTATGGTAAAATAATTGGGGTTCATGGTAGGAAGGGGGTAGTAAAAATAGTGTTCAAACCTAATCTTCCAGGCCAGGCTATTGGCGAGGAATTTAGAGTTTTTAAGCAGTAGCTGATACCTGTTCTTCGGATATCTTTCTAAGCTGTCTCTTATACATTTCAAATAATTCCTCTGTAGTTGTAGCGTCTTCTGGACCCTTATCTGGTCTCCAACGTATAAATCTCGGGAACCTTATCGATATACCCGTACCTGGTTTAGCCCATCCATAGCAACACGTGTGTACTGGTGATAGTGTTAACTCAGCACCTATGATTTCCGCTACTATTGCTGGTTGGAACCACACATCGGGTTTCATAGTAGAGTCTACTCTTGGATGCTTGTGCGGTATAACGTATGGTTTAAACATCTCCATCATTTTCTCTAAGTCTTCATCAGTGAAACCGCTTCCAACCTTACAGACGGTTTTGAAGGTATCAGTTTTCTTATCGTATGCAGCCATGAGTAGTGTTCCATATTTACCTCCCCTCCTACCCCTACCATAGAATGCTCCAACTGCTACTAAGTCCACAGGTTCTATCATTTCGCTCTTGTAATCCCTCTTATACTTTATCCAAAGCCATCCACGTGCTCCAGCCTGATACACGGCTTTCCCGTGTATGGCTTTTACCATTACTCCCTCTGCTCCTTCCTCTATTGCTTTTAGGAAGAATCCCTCTAGCTCCTGTGGGTCGTCGGTGATAATGTACTCGGCTATACGGAACTCATCTGATTGTTCAATTATCTCTTCTAACTTCTTCCTGCGCTCGGGGAGGGTTTTCTGGGTGAAGTCCTCGCCATTAACATATAATACATCAAATAAATAGACGTGTACGGGTACCTCTTTCATAGCTATATGTATATCGTGCTTTCTTTTACGTCTCATTAATTCCTGGAAAGGTCTAAGCTCTCCAGTTTCTGGGTCAACAGCTACAATTTCTCCCTCAACTATAGCTTCATCAGCTTTAATGTATTTTCTAGCATATTCTTGTACGTCAGGGTATTGTCGTGTAATATTCTCTAATCTACGTGAGAAAATCCATATCTGGTCGCCCTTCTTATGTATTTGAGCTCTTTCTCCATCATATTTGTATTCTACTATAGCTTTCCCGCCAACCTGCTTTAATATTTCTACTGGATTATTTAATCTCTCAGCAAGCATTGGACGTATAGGAACGCCTATTTGCGGTTTTATTTTCTTTAAAGCCTCTATGCCCTCAGTTGCCAAGATCTTGGCAACCATACCTAGATCCGCTCTAAGATTATATGCTCGTTCAACAATTGGTCTATATGCTTGGCTTCCCGCGTATACTATTGCAAGGGCATCCATTATTGTGGCATCGCCGACGCCTAGTCTTAATCTCCCCTCAACGAATCTAACAATATACTTGGCTTCTTTTGGAGTAGCATCCGTTAGTAAGCGTGCAAGAAGTTTTATTTTTAGATCCCTACTACCCTCTCCCTGAGCTAAGGCGATTTTAGCTAATGTATCGTATACTTCTTGGACAGTAAGTTTCTTCTTCTTTATCTGATGTTGTGGTAGGAAGGCAAGTATTCCAACTGGTTTCCCTGAAGATTTTTCAAGACGTTCTTTTAGCAATGCTGCAACAGTTCCTAGATCCCCATATTTTCTTCTTAACTGTTCCACCTCTGATTCCTTAGAATGGGTTGCTAATACTATTGCCTTAATGATGCCTTTCTCCCCAACACCTAGTTCAGGAAGGCCCTTCCAGTCGGGCCACAGTCTACCCTGCATTAGATATACTACTTTGTCTATGATTTCAGCTGGGGTTTTCTTAAACAAGTCTACTAGGTAGAGAGTCATTTGTGTTCTAGCACTAACGGCTTCTAGTTTCTCAAAAGTATTGGCTAGTAATTCGAACTCCAATAATGGTTCACCTATTACTCTGGTGTCTCCAAATAAAATATATGGTCTAGTCAGCCTTATAGAATTAGAGGGCTTACACGCCGATGAAGACTACCCGGCAAGTAGGACCATTAAAGAGGGATGGCTGATCAGTGTTACGCTGAGGCATAAACTACAAGTTAGTAGGAGTAGAGGACAGAGACGCTATAATGGTTCTCTCTAGGCTGTTATTTGTTGTTGTGCTTTTTCGAAACTATATACCACAGCTGCTTTTAGCTCTACCAAGAAGAATTTACTTTTCCTAGTATTTCTAACAACAATTTCTCTAACAATGCCGTTTTCTGCTATAACCTCATAGTCTAAGATTTTGTTCTCAGGGATTTCTCCCCTCTTAGCTGCTTCTATGTCCTTTCTTTTCTGTTCTTCGAGGTATCTTATAAGGAACTCGAAGTAAGGGTTTGAAGTCTCAATCTCATTTATTGGTACTATTCTTAGATATTCTTTACCAGTAAATATGTATGCTATTATTGAACCGGTATTGTCTTTAACTTCTAGGACTTCTTCGCCTTTTCTTGGCCCACGGATAAATGGATTATTCTTCCCACTCTCTATTATACTTAATAGTAACTCGTAAAATTCTAGTTCTCTTTTTAACTGGCTTATTTTCTCTTCCAGGAATTCTTTTAATTCTTGAATACCGTTTTTACTCAATTACGACCCCTCAATAAGCTGGCCGCTAATCCTTAATGTTATTCTAGTGTATGGAGGGTTGAAATACTTGTTTGCCTATACAAGGTATTTTTCTAGATCATGAAATGATTTAATTGAAAACCAGTCGATATACTTCTTTTCTTTATCTATCTTCTTTTTCTTTATGATTTCTAAGGCCTCCTCCAATACTTCTTCCGGATTCTTGCCAGTAACATTTATTTCGTATACCTTCTCCTCTCCTTGTTCTTCTATAGCATTTATAGTGCATACCCCTAGTATCTCTGCTTGAACATTCTCTCTTACTTTACTATTACTCCATCCTCTATCTCTTAGTCGTTTCTCCAGGAGCACGGGGTCTATTCGCAACACAATTACTTTTTCTACTAACTCCCTTGGAGCTATCTCACCATAGTGACTATCAACTATTACTATCTCGCACTCCTCAACTATTCTTCTAAGATATTCTCTCACACGTTCTTCGTCGACAACAAAAGTATTTCTACTGATATCGTATTCCGTATAGAGTTTCTTCTCTATTACAATATTTGATAAATTAACATAGCATGCTCCGAGTTTCTCAGCG
>CAZWTS010000218.1:0-5686 GCA_964637085.1 uncultured Desulfurococcales archaeon
CTAGTATATCCCGGTTGGACTTATTATTACCCTTATGTGGACTTGAAAACAATTAAGTTACCCTCAATAAAAAGGGGAGACTATGTAGAAATAGTTAGGGTAAGCGTTAGAACAAGCTATAGTCCACCACCTAAAGCCTATACTAAAATAGGTATTGTTAAATGGATGGAGGCTAACAATATAGGTACGGAGGCAACTCGTGCAAGAATAATGGAGACACTCTTCACGAGAAAATATCTCGAACTACGTGGCGGAAAAGTAACAGTAACAGATCTGGGATTTAGTGTAGCCGAAACACTTGAAAAATACTTCTCTAAAATAACGAGTGTTGAACTTACAAGAAAATTCGAGGAATACATGAATGAGATAAGAATAGGTGTTAGATCGCGAAGTCAAGTATTGGATGAGGCTAAGAAGACGCTAACAAGGCTAATCGAGGATTATTCCCCCAATATGCGTAATGTTGGTATAATGCTAGCGATAAGCATGGGTATCCTTAAACCAAAGAATAAGTGTATTCTATGCAACCGTGAAGCTGTTAACGGATACGGTTTATGCGTTTATCATTTAAAGGCATTGGAAAATATTAAGGAAATATATAATGAGTGGAAAAAAGTATTACCAGAAATAACTTGGAGGGAATACTTAGAGAAATTAACGAGAATGAAAAACGCAGGGATATGGGTTAGAGAAGTAGCTAATTACCTTATCTCGAACCCCCAAAGAAGTGTGTGAACATAAATGATATGTATCCAAGATATGGTATCTTAAATGTCATACCATTTACTTCAACAGCAACGCCTACAACACGTTCATACGGTATTCCTGGAACACGTACATTACTACATATTCGAAGGGGGCTGTACTCGTAGAATTGTCCCAGCCTCGAATCATCGAATGGATTATTATCTCCTTTAGTTACATAATAGTATCTATCACCTACAACTACTATATCTATAACCCTATGTATAATGTATCCTCCCCCACACCTCTTATAGACTATAACGTCTCCGACACGTATATCCTGAGGGCTAGGCTTGTACAGTAAAACTATATCACCTTCGTGAAAGAGTGGTAGCATGCTTGTACCACTTACAACAGCCATGGGGGCTTCAGCACCGGTAATATACGGTGTAAACAAGTTGAATATCACTATTACTAGAATAGCTATTATAATGGCTATGTATTCGAAATACTTTGATTGTATCTTCAAGTAGCTGCACCGCGAGGTTAGAGGAAATACTCTATTCTTCTTCTTCGTCGAGTTCGTCTAAGTCTATTTCTATTATTTGACCTTCTCTCTTAGGGGTCTCCTTAGGTTTACTTGCACCGAGCTTCTTCCGTCCTTTTGCGGTCTCTACTTCTACTTCACCCCCTCCAGTCTTTATCTTGCTAATAACAGCTCTCCATCGATGACCGCAGTTTGGGCACTCAAATACACCCATTATTGTAATAGTTATTCTACCGTAACGGTCGGGCATAGGTGCTACTAGTTGCCAAGTCTTTACTGGTTTTTCTACGCGGGTACCACACACGGGACATATATGTGGATCACGTTTCCGCGGCGTTTTTCTCCACCTCGCCTAGGTATAGTTTCTCCTGGTTCTTATTTTTATTACAAGAATATATTATTATTTTAGTATTCTTCGCCCAGATATTCTATTTTTATATCATATTCTCCTAGCTCTGATAGAAGCATTATCTGTACTTCATTTACCAAGTCTGCGAGTACGCGTTTTAGTGTTCTAGGAATAACTATGCTAACCATATATGTTGCGGTATTTCCTCCAGCTTCCTCTAATAGAACGTTTACTTGCATTCCGGGAATGTTTCCTCTCTTGGTACGCGTTAATATTAGGTCTCTTATTCTTTCCATGAGCTTTGTTACATGGGTTACTGGGATTCCTTCGACGGTTATTCTTAACTTAGCTATAATGTTTCTTGAGGGTACTTCTATTATTTTTGAGAAAACGTAGCGGCTAGGCACTTTTATAATTGAGCCATTGAGGGATTCTATTATGATGCTCATTGGTGTTATATCTTTTACACGGCCTTCAAATTTATCTATTCGTATAAATGTGTCCTGTAGGATTATTTTACCGGTTAGAATAGTATAATAGCCTATAATGTTAGCGAAGAACTCCCACATAGAGAATAAAACGGCTGCAAAAACTATGAATATGGGTATTAGGAGAGTTGATATACCTGTAAGCGAGTATATTATGGCTATCAATGCTATTATATATGTTGACGCATTGACTATACTCCGGATCTTCCTACCAACAATCTTCGTTATAACAGCTCTATATTCAAGTCTCGATACTATGATATCGACTATCTTAGTAAACAACCACGAGATAAAGAGTATTATTGCTACCTCTATTAATGCGAGTATAAATGGATTTTGTGTAAGCTCTAGGAACAATGCATAAAGCTTGTTTAGAACACTCATAATTCCATCGGCGATACTTTCTCCTCCCGTACTTGGGGATGGCGCGGACGTATTTACTTCGGCATCGAGTAGAGAGCCTATTAACGTCATTAAGTAATTCACCTAAAGGCTTCTATAAAGGAGTCTAATTTATCTTTTCTCACTAGTGCTATAATCTCGTAGCCAGCGTGAAGTTCTAAGACCTCTTCTGGATCAAGAAATTTTTCTCCATCGTAAACAGCTATCACTTTGCCGGCATCTCTCGGGTAAACTATCTCTCTCAACGGCTTACCATAACTTCTATCCATTTCAGTTACCGTAAGGGCAACTAATACGTAGTTTCCGGTAAGACCTGGCACTAGTATTGAAGCAATGTACTTACCCTCTAAGAGTGATTGGATTAGTTTAGCAGTTATATAGGCTTCATTTACTGGTTGTGCTACTCCTGAATCCTCCATGAGCCTAGCTACCTTTTCATCTTTTACTCGTGCAATTCTATGGACTACGTTATATACTTTAGCCATTAACGCGACGAAAAGGTTTACTTCATCTTTATCGGTAACCGCTATTACTGTATCAAAGCGGTGTAAATCTATTTCTTCATATAGCCTTGGATCAGTGGCATCCATATTTATAGCCATAACATCCGCTTCTCTAGTAATAGCATCACATCGATCCTTATCCTTATCAACTACTATTACCTCATTACCCCTGCCAGCAAGCTCCCTAGCCAGAGACCTCCCGACTTGTCCTGCTCCAACAATTAATATGCGCATAGTTCTTCAATCCCCTAAGCAGATCTAATAAATGGTTTAACTATTGCTACTATAAATGGATATATTTCAAGCCTACCAAGAAGCATTATAACAATAAATACAGCCTTAGCTGCCTCAGGCATATGGGGGCCAGCTAATCCAACACTTAATCCCGTACATGTTTGAGCGCTAGCTACTTCGAATAATACATCAGTATACGTTACATTGACGTCATTGACGTAGTATATAAAGGCTGTTATGAGAGAACCTACTAGGAGTGTAACAACGTATAATACTATGAATAATGAGACCTTGCGTATGACTTCGTGATCTATAATCTTTCTACCAACTTTTAATGCAAACAAAGTTCTTGAGGGAAGAAGAATTCTCTTAATCTCCCATCCAATAGCCTTGATGAATACTACGAGACGATATATCTTTATCCCAGCAGAAGTAGATGAAGTACTGCCACCAATAACCATAAGGGTTACAAATAAAACCTTAACTAGATCTGGATAATGTGATACATCACCTACTTGGAATCCCGTATTTGTTAACGCTGATATAGAGTGGAATAAGGATTCGCTATAAAGTGTGAAATCTATTATAGCGAAGACCTTAGACAATATGATGTACGTTATGAAACCGCCGAGAAAGGCTATGAGAAGGAGAGTTCGAACCTCAATACTACTAATAAAGGAGCGGAATCCCTCTCTTCTTATACGCGAGTAATCTACGAAATTTATAGCACCGAGTATCATTGATGCTATAGCAGCGTACCATACGTTAAGCGAGGAATAATAGCCGACGCTCGAGGAATGAGTTGAGAAACCACCAGTTCCTACTCCAGTCATTGCGTGATTTAATGCGTCAAATAAATTCATCCCAGATAAGTATAATAATATAGTTGCTATAACCGTTATGTAGACGTATATTTTGAGCATGGCTATAATGGTTCTCTTAACACTGGGCTCTATCTTCTCCTCCCTACCTTCAGCGACAGCTAATCTCGCAACTGTTACACCTCGTGCAAACAGTGCCAACGAGATTACAACTACTCCTAAACCGCCGACCCATTGCATTATACTACGCCATAGTAGAACTGTACGAGGCATAACATCGGGATTAGTAACCATCGTTAAACCTGTTCCAGTAAAACCGCTTACACCTTCGAAGAGTGAATCTAGGAAGGGCATATTGGTGCTTATATGTAGCGTTAATCCCCCGATAAAGGGTATTATAATCCATGCAAATACTGTTAATAGCACGGCGTCTCCTAGGCTTAGCGGTATAGTTGCGTTGAGGAACCTCCTTAGAATGTATCCTATTACCAGAACTGCTAATCCTATAACAATATAGTACTCTGCAACGATAGTTTCTCCTATAATATATCCATAGATACCTGGTATGAGGAGGAATAATGTATTTACAAGCAATATACTCCCTATGTGATGCATCATTGTTTCAACATATTCCTTACTCAACGCTTATTCATCCCCAAGCAATCAGTAAGACTGTATCAATGATACATGGTATTCCATGCCAGACTATTCTACGGTGCTGGGTAAAAATTATAGCTATTGAAGATAAATATATCGCTAAAACACTATAGAATAGCGGGCTATCTTTTGCTGGGTTCATAGAGTATGTAATACTAGAATACAATAGGGCTGGTAGGTTCTGTGCCGTAGTAAAGGCCAGAAGGAAAGCCTTCTCGTTTCCTAGTTTTTCCTTCAACCAATAGTAGAAGGAATTCGATATGATAATGTTAACCACCAATACTGTTAGCGTGATATAAAGCCGTAAGTTCATAGTCATCTCCTACAATACCATTATCGTAGCAGTAAAATAGTATGTTATATACATTTCAACAATAGCTATAGGAGGGGATATTAAAATGCTATTATATGATATAGAAGATTTATTTAGAATAGAAAAAATAAAAGCGAGATGGATACTTGATTCACGCGCGCGCCCAACAATAGAAGTTGAAGTAAAAACTCAAGGCAATGGTATTGGGAGAGCAGCGGCTCCCGCAGGAGCATCAAAGGGCAAGCACGAAGCATGGGAATTACGAGATGGTGGTAAGCTGTTTAAAGGATACGGGGTATCAAAGGCTATACAAAACGTAAACAATATTATAGCACCAGCTATTATTGGAATGGACTCGCGAAAACAGAAGGAAATAGACCATAAAATGATAGAACTAGACGGCACTAAGAATAAGTCAAGAATAGGCGCTAATGCCATAGTAGCTACAAGCCTAGCAGTAGCTAAGGCAGCAGCCGATACATATGGGCTCCCGTTATTCATGTATCTAGGCGGTAAAAATGCGAGAACTTTACCGACACCATTAATGAACATTATAAATGGCGGTGCACACGCTGGTAACGACTTAGCAATACAAGAGTTTATGATAGTACCAGTAGGAGCAGATAGATTCTCGGAAGCGTTGAGAATAGCATCTGAAGTATATTTAGAGTTAAAGAATTATTTAAAA
>CAZWTS010000219.1:0-10281 GCA_964637085.1 uncultured Desulfurococcales archaeon
CAGCTCCTAGCAATATATCTTATAGCATTCCTAGCCTAATACTTCACGCGTAAACCTATTATAGATCCCCTTTAACCCGCTAAGCCACTCATCTAAGCCTTCTGGGTTCTCTGGGTACTTCATATAGTAGTTTCTAACCTCCTCCATGTAGTCTGAAACCTTCTTCAACTTAGCTAGTAGTCCAGGCCTCGATATACCAGCTACAAGAGCTCTTAGTATTCTTAATACTATTCTAGATGTTACTCTCGCTTCGCTACTAATAGTGTAGAGGTCGTCGCCACTAACGAGTTTCCTTGATATTATGAACTCGAATTCATCGTTACTCATACGTTGGAGGAATAATCTAAGAATATCGAGGCTAGCTTGTTTAGCACCGTACTTCTCAATATAGCACTTATTAGCTCCCCATAGGCTGGTGGCACTAAAATCTCCTTTATCATAAGCTTTCTCGAAAGCTTCTGCTACACAATAAGCTGCAAGCATACTAGAGCCCTTACCGCCTCCATGAATGGGATTTACTGTATAACCTGCATCGCCTATAACTGCTATTCCATTCCATACTAGACTATTTATGGGTCTACGTGTTGGAACTGGTGCTCCAGCAGCGTGTATTATTTCTCCCTTAACGTCTTCTCTCCCGGCTAGGTAGCGGTAGAAGATCTCCTTGGGAGAGGGGTATCCAGCACCACCCATTACACCTAAACCAACGTTTATTTTCCTCTCACCCTTCGGGAAGAGCCACCAGTATCCTCCTGGGGCAATAGTCTGATTAATATATATCCTAATGTATTCTGGATCCCTTACTTCCTTCTCGGTAATCCTTATCTCACGGTAAGCAATATTGAATTCTGTTGGATCAGCCTCCTCGGCTACAGGCCATTCCCTTGGAAGTTTTCTACGAATAACTGCTGCGTTACCACTAGCCTCTATTATCATTTTAGCCCTGAATTCTACTTTTTCATTTTTTCTACGAGCTCTTACTCCGACAACGCGGCCTTCCTCTATTATTGGTGCTAAGGCTATGGTTTCATCGAATAACGTTGCGCCGTGGCTTATAGCAGTGCTCATAAGGCGTTTAACGAAGGCTGGAGTATTAACCATGTAGCCCTTGCCTTTCACTCTTATAACGTGTTTTTCAGTTGGACTATAGATGTCTATACCGCTAACAATGTATTCTAGTTCTTCTCCGCGCGGAGGCTCTAAGCCTAGCTCCTCAAAATAGTGTTCACCAATAGCGTCTCCACAGGGCTTCCATCCAAGATTACTCCTATTCACGCGTTCGAGGACTGCTACACGGAAACCCTTCTTCGCGAGAAATAATGCAGCTGTTGACCCTGCTATTCCACTACCAACTATTACTACATCGTATTTTTCTTCAACCACAAGTTACACCTCTCTTAACTTCTTGTCCCTCTTCGCTCCTTTTTAAAAACTCAGTATAATTCCCTGGTAAGAGGCTAATATACTTAGAAACTCGGTCCTTAAGGCTGGGCGATACATATATACATATCTTTTTAACATCACTCCCAGTTCTACGGCTAAGCCAAGACAATATTTCTTCAGCTTTATCAAAGTCGTGGTAATCCCATAACCTAAAACTTAAGTGTATATTGTTTAGAATAGAGTCTCTAGCACTAGCTATTATATCCTCTAAACCACTCTCTGTAAACAAGTGTACTTCGAGCTTCCAGCAACCATTCATTAAAGCATTACGGAATCCCTCGCTAATAAAACCATTCAATAACTCTAAGTCTCCGCGGTCTAGAAACAATACTACTACATACGTTGAGGGGACACTAGATTTTCCAGACACACAAAAACACCCATGCCAGTGATTAGAGAAGAATATACCTAGAATAAAAACATTAATGAATCCCGCAGTAAAAATACTGGAAGGGCGGCGATGATATAGCACCCCTTCTACCAACAACTCGATGGAGAAAATAAGGCCTCCCTACTAGAGCCGCCCCATAACGATTAGAGTAAACTAGTTATACTCACAAAACAACAATAATACTATACGGAAGCCAAACCGCCACCCACCCCCACACCCAGCCCCAGGGGAACCGTCGGAGGCGCGGGCATAACAAGACTCACGATTACATGAACGGGAATGAATGTCGTGCCCCCACGCCAAGGGCGTTCCCCTGGGCACCCTGGGTGTGGGGGAGGGACCCGGGGAAGCCTCCGGGAGTCGCCCTTGGTCCGACGGGCTCCTGGAGGCTCCTGGGTGCCCCATGGGTGGCGGGGCTAAATCCGGTTAATGGTTTTATGGGCATTTATAGTTCTTTACGCATAAGTCGAATCTTTTAGCTAGTTCACATATCTCGTGTTCGGGTATTAGTGCTAGTGCTCCCTTTTTTGTTCTAAGTATTGCTGTTCTACCCTTGATTTCTACGTAGGCTTCTTCACACTCTATTTGCTGGTTTTCTCCGCTCAAAGCCTGGGTCACCTAGTCTTGTTATTGTTTTTGGAGACTATATTATTCTTTTAGCGTATTTCCTTAGTGTTATACCGAAGAGTATTGGTGTTATTATTGCTGTTCCAAGCATTACTGTCAGTATTAACGAGTACTCTGATGCTGTTATTAACCCGTATTGTTGGGCGAATAATATTATTGCTGTTTCGAGGGCTCCTCTACCACCCATTCCAACACCTATTATTATCGCTTCATACTTATTGGTCTTCATAGCTATTAATGGTAGGCTGCAGCCAATGAATTTTCCGAGAAGGGCTAGTGCGAGGAATACTGCTAGTATCAACGGGTTTACTAGAGTCCCCGGATTATAGTTTAATCCAACGTAGGCGAAGAATATTGTTGTAAGTAGGGATTCGAGCATAATTCTTAACTCATCGGTGAGTTCGCCTATTCTTATAACTCCTAGGAGTGTTGGATCTCTTATAGTCCTTAACCGACTAATAGCTAGCCCTCCGAGATAGGCTCCTATAACCTCGTTTAAGCCTACTATCTTTGCTACAAGGGCTAATATGAACGCGAGCATTACGGTCGTAACAGTCATTTTAGCTGGATCGGAGAAGAACCTCGTTATACTCGAGCTATACTTCTCCATGATTATCTTAGAAGCATAGAGTACTATGACCATGAATGCAGCTATCTTAATTGTTACTAAAGCGAACTCATAGAAGCTTATCGAACCAGTAGCTGGTAGTACTCTAAGTAGAGTTATAAGGTAAACCGCTAAGACATCGTCGACAAAGCTCGCTCCTATTAGAATTGTATGAGTGGTTGAAGGTAAGCGATGCTCCATTCGCTCGAGCATTGCTGCAACTGTTTCAGTAGCAGTATTCGATAAGGCTACTGCAATAAATAACGCAGTAATTAGAGGGAATCCATAGAAATAAGCTACAGCGAATATTAGTGTAAAAGTAGTAAGAGCTCCCGAAACACCAGTTACTATTATCTTCTTCTTTTGTTCTCCTAGTACTCTTAGATTACTTGTAAGCCCCGTGTAAAGCATTAATATGATTAAGCTGAAATCGGCTAGAGCCTTAATACCCGCGTCGGGTACTATTATCCCCAGAATAGCTGGTCCGAGAATCAATCCAGCTAATACATCACCTACAATACTATGGATACCTATCCTACGTAGTGGTTCAGCTAAGAGTTTAGCAACTATTATTATCAATACAATATTTAATATGAGCTCCAATTCTCCTTTATCACCACTTACCTGGAACTCCTTCTATAACGGCTTAGGATTTTAAAGCTGTCTCTAAGAATTCTAAAAAGCCATCTATTCAATAGATATCCCAGTACTCGTTTAGTAATCTACGCGTAGGATAATAGATTTTCTTTTCGAAGTAATCTCTAACTCTTATACTAGACCTATAGAACTCGTTAACAGGGTCTTCGAGGCCTATTAGCCCGGCTATGAATGCTGGAGCACCCTTCTCCAACCCGATACTATATCCTCCTTCTAGTGAAGCTATTATTAGCTTGGGTTTGAGTTCTTCTATAACTTCTCTAGCCATAGCGTGGAATGTATGAGAGCTAGCCTTCATATCAGCTAGTCCATCCATATAGTATGCGTCGAAACCAGCTGAATAGAGGATTACTTGTGGATTAAACTGTTTCAGTATTGTTAACGCTATTTCAAGGAAATCTCGGTATAAGTCGTCTCCCCCATGCCTCGGGAAGATAAGGTTTACTTTAGTTCCTAAAGCCTTACCAGAGCCTAAGTCTTCGGGAAACCCGGTTCCAGGGTATAGTGTACGTGGATCTTGGTGGAAGTCTATGTGCAGTACTCTTGGGTTACGGTAGAATATTTCCTGGGTTCCATTACCGTGGTGTACGTCGAAGTCTATGATAGCTATTCGCTCATAGCCTTCGCTTAGGAGATGTGATGCTAGTATTGCTATATTATTGAATATACAGAACCCCTGTGTTGGAGCACCCATAGCTTTTCCAGCCCTTCCAGCGTGATGTCCGGGGGGACGAGTTAATACGAAGAACTTGTTTCCTCTCCCCTCACGGTACATTTTGTATGCTTTAATTAGTCCTCCTATAGAATTGAGTACTGCGTCTAGCGTACCCTTTGAAACATAGGTATCGGGGTCTATTTCGGTTGGAGCGTGTTCGGCTAGTCTTCGAACATAGTCTACGTATCCTTCAGCATGCACTTTATATATTGGGGTCCAGTCAGATGGCTCGGGTTCTATGATTTCATAGTATTCGTTTAACCCGTATTTTTCTAGTCCTTTAAACAGTATTTTAAGCCTCAAGGGGTTCTCGGGGTGATGATACCATGGCTCGTGTTTGAGGAATACATCACTGTATACTAGTTTGAGCTCCATTCTTCTATAACCCTATGATAGTATTTGAGAGAGCATAATTCTTAAGTCTTATCCCATGTCTATGAATACTAGGGTAAATCTATTGAGAAGCACTATTAAGAACTGGAGTGAACTATTAGATTCTTCTAAAACATGTAGTCTATGCCTAAAAGCGAGGAAGACTATTCTCGAATTATTAGAGGAGGGATTAAAGGCTGCTGACCCATATCATGCTGTTAGGAAACATATTAGTAGAGTTGACGGGAAAATAGTTGTTAACGGTGAAGCGTTTACCCCCGAGAAGATATATTTAATAGCGTTGGGTAAAGCATCGGTTCCAATGACTCTAGCTGTAGAAGAGGTTCTCGGAGACTTAATAGTTGAGGGAGTAGTTTCGGCTCCAAAGTATTCTCGAGGAGTCTTCAATAAACTCCCCAGTAAATCCAAGGTTTTATGGGCTGGCCACCCCATACCAGACCAAGATAGCGTGAGAGCTGGAGAAAAAGCTCTAGAAATAGCGTTGAAGGCTGGGGAAAGAGATCTTGTAATAGTATTGGTTTCTGGTGGGGGCTCAGCACTAATGGAGAGACCAGCTGATGAAATAAGTTTAAACGAGCTAATTGAAACAACTAAGTTGTTGTTGAAGAGTGGTGCAACTATAGATGAAATAAATACCGTTAGAAAACACTTGTCATGGTTTAAGGGTGGATGGCTAGCAAAGAAGGCTTATCCTGCAAACCTTGTAGCACTAATAATATCGGATGTAGTAGGAGATCCCTTAGAAACAATAGCTAGTGGACCTACAGCACCAGATCCAACAACCTTTAATGACGCCTATAATGTACTAAGATATTATGGTATATGGGATAGGCTTCTAGAAAAACCACGAGAATACATTGAGAAAGGGCTGAGGGGAGAGGTTCCAGAAACACCGAAACCCGGTGATAAAGTATTCAGTAGAGTATATAACAAGATAGTGGCAAGCAATATTGTTTCACTAAAAGCAATGGAGAAGAAAGCAAAGGAAAAAGGCTACAACACCATAATATTAACATCTAGGATACAGGGAGAAGCAAGACATGTTGGAAGAGTCTTAGCTGGAATAGCATTAGAAGTACACTATAACGGCTACCCAGTTAAGCCGCCAGCAGTGATCCTCTCTGGCGGTGAGACAACAGTAACAGTTGTAGGTGATGGAAGGGGTGGGAGAAACCAAGAACTAGTACTAAGCGCTTCACTCGATATAGCTGGGCATCACGGAATAGCTTTAGCTAGTATAGGTACCGATGGAGTAGACGGTGTAACCGATGCGGCTGGAGCAATAGCTGACGCACATACTCTAGAGAGATCTAGAAGCAAAAAACTAAGCCCATACGATATACTTGCAAGAAACGATAGTTACACATTCTTCAAGAAACTAGGAGACCTAATAATAACTGGTCCAACAGGTACAAATGTAAATGATATACAAATAATAGTAGTAGAAGCAAGCGGGAAAGCCAAGCTCTAATATACTTGTATCTCACCATATACAGCTGAATACGAGGTCTCCTTGGGGAAACTATTGCCTAAACGTAAGCGTACTAAAACACCAGGTACCAAGAAGAGAAAAATCAATAAAACACTAATATTACTAGTAGTAGCAGTAATCGCGTTATTAGCAGTAACAATATATTATTACTGGAAGCCTACTCCTACCGAGGATTCTCTTAAAACATTATTAGAGGATAGTAAGTGTAGAGTACTAATACTCGATCCCCTAAGCCAAGAACTCCCCAATCCAAAGCTTATAGGGAGACTAGTAGAAGTTTTCTCAAGAGCAAATTGCAGTGTAACCCTACTTGAAGGTAAGAGTTTTACCGTTAAACAAGTAGGCTTCATGAACTATTACGATGTTGTAATATTTAGGGGACATACTGGTTGGAGGAATGATGTAAGAATAGTTGGTGGTGAAAAAGAAGTAACAACTTATGTAGCACTATATACTGGTGAACCCTTCTCTAAGGATAAGTACCCGGAACTATTAAGCCAAGGATACATTGGTGAAGGTATACCTTTAACTCAAATAGGAGCAGAATCAAATAGAACCTATATTGCTGTAACCCAGTACTATCTAGAGAAAGTACTTGGATCCTTTCCAGCTAATGCTACCATTATACTGTCAACTTGTTTCTCAGCTATGACTGAGCACCTTGCGAAAGTTTTCTTTGAGAAGGGAGCTGCGAGGGTTATCGGGTGGTCTGAAAAAGTGTCAATAAGCCATGCTGATAGAGCATTAGAGCTATTAGTAGAGAAGGTCTTCCTCGAGAAAAAGAGCTGGAGTGAAGCTGTTAGAGAAGTAGATGTTATCCTCGGACCCGACCCCGCATACAACTCTACATTAGAGATATTAGAGAATAAATAGATAGTACGAGGAATTCGAACACTCTTATTCTATTTTATGAGAGGAAAAGTGTTCTATAATATAGTTTCGGATAGAGGTATTTTAGATTAGATTTAAATATTACATTCATGAGTAAATAATCAATTGTGGGAAAATGAGTTCCAGCACTTCTGAGTTCACCTACATAGATCGACCAGAACTTCTACCAGTAAAACCAGAAGAACGACATGTTGGCGCTCTAAGCTATACGTTAATGATTTTGTCAATGGCTATTACCACATCGATATTCTTTCTAGGATGGTTTGCCCAGATACTAGAATTAAACCTCGTGCAAACCGTTGTAGCAGCTACCATAGGTAATACCGTTGTAGCCATAATAATGACCCTCAACGGATATGTTGGCGTTAAATACGGTATACCCTTCCCAGTACAGCTAAGATATACTTTCGGATACAAGGGCTCAATAATCCCGCTACTCGTTAGAGTAATCGTATCAATATTCTGGTACGGTGTCGACGGCTATATTGCTGCATGGGCTATAACCGAAATGGCGATGCTCATAGCGGGCGTGCCACCTGAAGTAATAGTAGTTGAGGGCCTCAAATACACGCCAATAACCTTCGTACTATACCTGTTATTCGTATGGGCCGTTGGCATGAAGAAGATCAAGGGTATAAAAATACTAGACAGTATTGCTGGCCCACTACTACTAATATTCTTCGCATGGTTCGTCTACTATCTAACAACTGTGTTCCCAGGTAAACCAATACCCGTCTGGGAAACAAAGGTAGGATGGTTTAGCAGCAACTTCTTCCTAGAAGTAGCAGTCCAAACAGCATGGTGGGGTACTATAGCGTTAAACGTATCAGACATTTGCCGCTACAATAAGAGCTTGTCTTCACTGCCAATAGGCCACGTCTTCGGCCTAATAATACCACAGATCGTTGGAACCTATTTAGGCTACATAGCAACCGTGCTAACTGGTGGAGTATACAGTCCAATAGACATTATCGCAAAATACGCTCCAATACCAGCTCTAGGATTCTTCGGCCTACTATTCGCTACACTAGCAACTGGTAGCACTAATGTTACTGGAGACGTTCCAGCAGCAGCTAATGGTGTTATAAGACTAGTCTACGTGTCATGGGAGAAAGCTGTAAGCATTGCAACCTTCCTAGCATGGCTGGTAATAGGCCCCTACAGTATAATCTATTGGAGCAAGGCGTTAGACGTAGCAAACTACCTACTACTCTTCAACTGGTACTACTCGATGTGGCTCGGACCAATTGCTGGTGTAATGGTCGTAGACTTCTGGATACTAAGGAGGAGGCGGATAATAATCAAGGAACTCTACAACCCCAACGGTATCTACAAGTATACTAATGGATTCAACATAGTCGGATTAGTATCATTCTTCGCCGGCATTATAGGCGAGTACATTATAAGCGCTATACAGGGCAACCTACAAGTATACTTCGACTTCATACCAGTACCAGGCATAGAGCTGGCATGGTACTATGGATTCTTCATATCAGCGATCGTGCACTTGATCCTAGGGTTCGCGTTAAAGAACTACACGCTACCAGAACTACGTTACAAAGAGTAACTAATGTGATAAGAAGTGGTTTTTAATGGAATCCGATTTAGTTTTTTATCATAAGGTTTTTACCCATCTGTTTCCCACAATATATAATGTATTCCCAAACCTCCTTATAGGGGTGTAATCTAGATGGTAGAGAAATATGATATAGTTATAAGAAATGCACGTATACGTGGAAGACCCTATGATAAAACCTTTGATATAGCAATAGAGGGAGACCGTATAGCTAAGATAGCAGACAAAGTAGAGGGACATGGTGAAACCGAAATAGATGCTAAAGGGAGACTAGTATCACCTCCATTCTTCGACATGCACTTCCACTTAGACTCAGTATTAACTGTAGGAGACCCAAGATTTAATGAGTCGGGTACTCTATGGGAAGGTATTGCTATTTGGGCTGAGAGGAAGAAGAAGCTAAGCGTAGATGATATAGTTTCACGTGTAGAACTCGCAGTAAAATACCATGTAGCCTATGGTACGCTATGGCTTAGAACTCACGCAGACTGTACTGAGAAAACACTTACAACAGTTAAAGGACTCGTTAAGGCTAGGGAATTATTCAAGGACTTCATAGACATACAGGTTACTGCTTTCCCACAGGACGGTATAATGACGGAACCCGATGAACACCCAGAGCTTTTAAGAAAAGCTATTGAGCTCGGAGCAGATAATGTTGGAATGATACCACACAACGAGTATACTCGTGAAGACGCGGTAGAGTCGATAAAGTTTGCCTTCGAGGTAGCAAAAGAGTTTAATAAAGACATTGATGGCCACGTAGACGAAACAGATGACCCCATATCGAGGAACCTAGAAGTAGTAGCTAAATACACGCTAAGATACGGCTGGCAGGGTAGAGTAGCAGCGGGACATGTAACAGCAAGCCACAGCTGGGATGCAGCCTACCGCTACAGGATTCTCCCATTAATACGTAAAGCCGGTATAACAATAGTACCCAACCCGTTAATCAACATCCACCTCCAGGGTAGATTCGACTTCTACCCCAAGAGACGTGGAATGGCGCCCATAAGCCTATACTTAAAGAACGGTATCAATGTAGCCTTGGGCCACGACTGTATAATGGATCCATGGTACCCGCTTGGAGTAGGAGACATGCTACAAGCATTATTCATGGCTATACACGTAGACCAAATGCTCGGATGGACGGATCTATTCAAGGCACTAGACCTCATAACCTATAATGCAGCTAAAGCGTGGAGAAAAGGCTATGAAGACTATGGTGTAGAGGAGGGTAAGAAAGCCAACCTAGTAATACTAAATGGTCTAACAGATGTAGACGTAATAAGGCTCATGGGGCCACCACTATACGTGATAAGAAACGGTAAACTAGTAGCCGATAACACTGGACCAGAGAGACAGCTAAAGGTGTTCTTCAAGGGTAAGTGGGAAGTAGTAAACCCATACTATGAGAAGGCAACTGAAACTAAAATATAGGGTAAAGTAAAATAATAGGGTTTATCTATTAAAACAAATATTTTTTATC
>CAZWTS010000220.1:0-2669 GCA_964637085.1 uncultured Desulfurococcales archaeon
TCAACGACATTAATTGAGGAGGCGATAAATAGCTTAAAATACTTGGGGATAAATACTAGGCCATTAATTGAGTGGATAGAGGAAAACCTCTCTAAAACATTGAGTAGAGAGCAACTACTAGGCCTTCGAGAGAAAATAGAGAAAATACACGATCTAGCACTAAGGCTTAGGAATACTAAGCTGAAATCATTTTTAAACAATATTAACATTAGCGTAGAAGGCTTAGAAGACTTAGAGAGAATACTAGAAACTCTAAACATTATCGTAGGGGAAGGCATACTAGAACTAGTAGAAGAAATAAGAGATAGGGAAACTACTAGTATTCTAGTAGAAGACCCTCTTGAATGGACTATTAAAAACCTCTTAGAAGACCCTAGTAGGAAAGACTATGTAGTAAGTGTTTTAGGAAAAATAGCTGGAAGCAAAAACCTCATACCCTACATTAAACCCTCTTCTGGGAAGACGAGTTTAGTAGAACTAGTAAGACTATTAGATGAGTCAACAAGTACTCTAAGAAATCCTTGGAAACACGTTAGCATTAAACTAGTCCGAGGCCCAGCTAGGGTAAACTACTTCCTAGAAACATGTAATGGGGCTCGAAAACCCATAGAAGTAGTGGAAATAGTAGGAGAACCCCCAATAACACTCGTAGACTACGAGCTCCCAGCAACTATTCCTCCCGGAGAGTGTAGGAGGATAAGAGTACTAGTTAACCCGAATACTAGTGGGGAACTAAGAGTTAAAGTAAGGATAAGAATACTAGGCTTATTATTTGAGAAAGAAGACGTTTTCCAAGTAGAGAGGAGAACTCCGCTAAAACACTGGGGGGAGACTCCTAGTATTCGGGGCTTCCCTAGGGAGCTCTTAGAATACTATGAAGTAATAGAATATATTGGTGGGGGAGGATTCGGAAACGTATGGAAGACTAGGAGGAAGAGAGACAATCTAGTAGTAGCAGTAAAAATACCATTACACCTCGACCGAGAGACTGGTAGATTATTTCTAAGAGAAGCAGGGCTATGGATAACCCTAGTCCACGAAAACATTGTTAGACTCTACGATGCTAATATCGTCCCAGTACCCTACCTAGAAATAGAGTACATAGATGGAGTAACCATAGGCGATAAGTGGGCGAGAGACTTAGCTGGAATAGAAAAACCAGTATCAATAAACACAGCCCTCCAAGTAATAACTGGGATAACACTCGGACTAGACTACGCTCACCGCAAAGGAATACTCCACTTAGACCTCAAACCCCAAAACATACTACTAGCCCAGGGCCTTACAGCAAAAATAACCGACTGGGGCCTAGCGAGAATAATAGAACGGCTACCAGCAACTACAACTAAAACACCCCTCACAATCCCCTACGCAGCACCAGAACAACTAGACCCCAAACTATACCATGGAGTAGATGAGAGAACAGACCTATACCAGCTAGGAACCATATTCTACGAGCTCCTCACGGGAAAACCACCCCACCTAGAACCAACACTAACCCAAACAATAGCTTCAATCCTATACAAGCAGCCTCCACCACCAAGCACCTACAACCCCCAAATACCCAGAGAAATAGACGAAATAGTAATGAAACTATTAGAGAAGCACAAAAATGAAAGAATAGAATCAACTAGAAAACTACTAAGAACCCTAAAGAAAACAGTAAACAACTTAGAAAAAACCCTAGAAAAACAAACAACCATACTAAAAGAAACCATAGAACCAAGCCTCCTCAAGAGAATAGCAGCTGAAAACCTAGTAGAACTAACAACCCTCTACATAAGCCAAGGAAAACTAAGAAAAGCAATTGAAAAAATAATAGAACTAGAAACACTAATAGGAGAAACAAAAACCCTAGAAACCATAAAAAGACAACTAGACTACATGAGAAAAGAAAAAATAACACCCGAACCAGAAACCCAGGAAACAATAAGACTAAAACTAATAGAAGAAACACGCAAACTCTAACCAGATAGAAACACCTATAAACCAAAACCAACAAAAAATATCCACAGACACAACCACACACTTATCCTCCACAAACGGTGAAACACAACAATGATCCCCACAACCACGCAAAAAGAACTCATAAAACAAATAACAAAACTAGGAATGCCAGAAACAAAAGCCTTAAAAATAATAGAAAAATACCCGCACCTAACAAAAACACTAATAAAAATAATAAAAGAAACAGAAAAACACCCCCAACAAAAACAACAACTAATAGAAGAACTACAAAAAGAAAAACCACCATACAAGACATGGGCCAAACAAAAATACAAAACAATAAAACAAGCAATAAAACAACTACTACAACAACAAAAAACAGAAACAACCAAGCTATGGGAAACCAGAGACCTAGGCAACGATGTATATAGTGTTTCTTGGAGCCCGGATGGAAAAAGAATAGCAGCAGGTGGACGGTTCAATAAACTCATAGTCTTCGACCGAAATGGAAACAAACTATGGGAAAAAGACCTAGGCGGAACTGTATATAGCGTTGATTGGAGCCCAGATAACGAAAAAATAGCAGCAGGAACAAGTTCTAATAAACTCATAGTTTTTGACCGAAATGGAAACAAGCTATGGGAAAAAGACCTAGGCGGCTGGGTACGGAGTGTTTCTTGGAGCCCAGATGGAAAAAGAATAGCAGCAGGAACAGGATGGAA
>CAZWTS010000221.1:0-5145 GCA_964637085.1 uncultured Desulfurococcales archaeon
CTGATGGTTTTGAAGACATAGAATTACTCTACCCATACTATAGGTTAAAAGAACTAGGCTATGTAGTTGAAATAGCATCTAAGGAAAAGAAGGAAATCGTCGGCAAGCATGGATATAGTGTTAGAGTAGATAAATCTATTAGTGAAGTAAACCCAAAGGAGTACGTAGCCTTAGTACTTCCAGGTGGAAGGGGACCTGAGAGAATAAGAATTTACGAGGATACAATTAGGATAGTGAAACACTTCTTTGAAGAGAATAAACCAGTAGCAGCCATATGTCATGGGCCCCAGGTATTGATTTCAGCTGGGGTAGTAAAAGGAAGGAGATTGACGAGTTATATTGGTATCAGGGACGATGTTATAGCGGCTGGTGGTTTATGGGAAGATAGAGAAGTTGTTGTAGACGGAAACCTTGTTACTGCTAGAATACCATCAGACATACCAGCTTGGATGAGGGAATTTGTTAAACTATTAGAGAAGAGCTGAACCAGTATTTTACTCCCACTGTTAGGGGAATAATCCCGCGTGCTCAAGGTTTTTTATACATATAGTTCTCTTAGAGCAAGGGAAAAGACAAGTGACTATTATAAGTATTACACCGGATTTCGCATTAGACTATGGCTATACTTATGCTGGTGGTCTAGGAGTATTAGAGGGAGATAAATTCTATACTGCGAGCAGACTCGGACTAAACTATATTGTACTAACACTATTCTACCGTAAAGGATACGTAGACTATGAATTCAAAAACGGGGAACTAATAATAAAACCCCAAAAACACCATAAAGAATTCTATGAAATGCTTAAACCCGGTGAAGAATTCTCCATAAGGCTTAGAAACGAGGAAGTAATTGTTAGACCCTGGACGTACAGTTATGGTTCTGCAAAGGCTGTTTTCTTTGAAGCAGTATGCCCTATGTGGGCTAGGAAGCTAACAGATAGAATATACATAGAGGATAACCTAGAAGAAAAATTCTATAAGTACTCTTTCCTCGCTAAGGCTTCAGCATACTATATAGAACACTATATAGGAGTAGACAACATAGACTACATAGACTTGCAGGAAGCATATACAGCACTACTAACACTAATACTTCCAGTAAACAGTAAGTACCGTATAGTAATACATACACCGGGCCCCTGGGGGCACCCAACATTCCCAAAAGAATACATTGAAAAAGAATTCGGATGGACCCTAACATCACCACAGGTAGTATTAACAGAGATAGGGTTGACCCAAGCCAAAGAAGCATTCGTTGTTTCACAGAAACAATTAGATGTCATAAAATCGGTTTTCCCCCACCATGCTGGTAAGATAAAGTACGTTACCAATGGTGTAGATGTTGAGAGATGGACTCATCCCGAAGTAAAAAAGGTCTTAGGGAAAAGTGATTTAGATGCTCTATGGAGGGCTCATCTGAGAGTAAAAAATGAGTTGTTTAAGCTATTAAGAAACTATAAAGACATAGTATACCATGAAGAGAAAATGATTATCTCATGGGCTAGACGTGTAACTAGGTATAAGAGACCATACTTTATAGCCAAACTAATAGAAGAGGCGCAAGACAAACTAGATGCTATAATAGTATTAGCAGGTAAACCTCATCCCCATGACCAGGAGGGACTCGGCACCTTCAAGTGGTTTAAGAAGCTTCACGATGCTTATGAGAACGTTGTACTCGTACACGACTATGATGTAATGAAAGCGAAACTAATACTAGCTGGAAGCGACCTTTTATTATTTACACCCTTCTCTGGATGGGAGGCATGTGGTACAAGTTATATGAAGGCTGGGATAAATGGTGTTCCAACACTATCGTCACGTGATGGAGGAGCATTAGAGTTAATAGAAGATGGTGTAAACGGATGGCTTTTCGGTGAGGATATCAGAGAATTCATAAACATATACACTGATCCACGAGCAAGGGAAATCGATGAACAAGAATATAGGGAGTTTAAAGAAAAACTTCGAGAAATAGTAAAGCAATACTATAATGCAAGGGAACAATACAAGAAGATCATGTACAATGCTCTTAAGACGTTCCGCGAGAAAGCAGATATAGCGAATACCTTAAAAGAATACTATAAGACGATAATAGAGCAGCGGTAATACACTATAGTTCTATAATACTAGGATGAACATTACTTTCTAATAATTTTCTTAGAAACTTTCTCGTACTACTAGTTAATTCTAATTCTAATGCGTCACTTATACTAAATAGTCCTACTTCTAGTGCATCGCTTTGCGCGTGGGGTCTTAATTCTCCTAAAGGTTCTACTAGTATATCTATTATCACGTAGTGATACACTATTCTACCCCTTACATCTCTCTCAATGTATTCTTCAACATCAATGACTCCTAGTGGTTTAGCCCTAATACCTGTCTCCTCATAAAGTTCTCTTACAGCTGCATTACTAAGACTCTCGCCCAACTCGACTAGCCCTCCAGGGATACTCCACTTACCTTTACCGGGTGGTGCAGCTCTCCGTACGAGGAGAACTTTATCTTCTATTAACACTACTGCACCTACACCCACGAGTGGATGCTTGGGATAGCGGCGGCTCAAAACACTGTTTCCCTCTAGAGACAATAGTATAGGGGACATAATATATTATTGAATCCTCTATTATACTGGATGTTTTGCTAGAATCTCCTGGTCGCCTATTGTTTTCCTAAACCAAGTCTTATCTAGGAATACTATTGTCCTCAAAGACTCATTCCCGCTACGTGTTAGTAGTCTTAGTATCTCCTCCCTTACCCTATCGTAGAGATCCTTATATGCTGGTAGTGACTGGTATGCTTCATTGTGTAGTTTTATTAGGCTCCAATTATAGTATACATGGAGTATGTAGTCTAGGACTATGAATACGCCTACAACTAGTACCGCAAAATTAGCATAACCGGGATTTAATGACACTAATGTTAACGATATTAATGCTGCAGCATAGAATAGAATCCTACTATATTTTCCGGCTACTTGATGCCCTAGGTACTGATTTACATACCATATATCATAGTCTTGACGGGAAGGCCTATAGTGTTCTATTACTACTTTATTCTTCCTAAACTTTACCCAGATCCTATAACCCTTAGTCTCGTAACTTATCTTCTTATTCTCCTTTATCACTATGTACTCGCATGATGTAAGTTTTTCAATGAAGCCTCCTAGAACTCTAAAGACACGCTTATACCTACCATATCGTGTGAAAATAGAGTAGGATATCATCACTGCTATCTAAGATAAAAATTATCTATAGTTGGGGAAAAATCTTGTTCCTTTAAGGAAAAAAGAATGAGTATATATTAACGGTTACTTATCTACTCAGTCTTCTAGTTGCTCTATAAGTGCTTCTATCATTGACTTTGTTCTCTCAATTTCACTCCTAATGTATTTTGGTAAGTGTTTTCCTAGGCTAAGGCTTTCTTCAACGGTATTCTTAGCCTGTACTAGTAGTTTTAATGCAAGACTAGTATTATTTGCCTGCAACTGTATTTCCGCTCGTATTACTAGCTTGTATGCTTCCTCTAACTTTACTCTCACTTGAATAGCTTGTTCTGTTGGACAATGCTTGCATTCTTTAAGCATCTCTACTGTATTGTTTATCTTTCTCTTTAACTCTCTAAGCCCGCTGACAGTTGCATTCACTATAATTTCCCTACATTCCTCTATCTTCCTTAGGGCTTCATGTACTATTGATTTTACTTCCTCCTGCATTCTCGTTAGCGCTTGCTCCATTTCATCTAGTTTACTCATAAACGGCTTGGTGTTCTGCTGCTTTCCCTTATCACCGCTCATACTTTCTCTTAATTCGCTGGCTAGCTGTTTCATTTCATTTATTTTAGTAAGTACTCTCTCTTGAGCTTGCTCTATTAGTGTCCCATTACATGTCTGTAGAGCTCTCTCTAATTCCTTCATAGCCTGGTCTAGCTCACTCATTTTCGCATTCATAGCATTTAGTTTCTCCTGGGCTTGGCTGGGAAGCATTGGAGCCATATTCTTCATTGCATTCATAATTACTGAGAGATTAGCTTTATCGGTATCAAGGTGTTTGAAGCTTCCATGAATTTCTCTTACTTTCTCAGCATAGTCTTCAGTAGCGTTTACATGGTGGTTCATTTCCTTTATGTCGTGAACCATGTTTTCATATACTTTAACTAGGATTTCTGGCGGAATGGTTTCATTAACTAATGTCCTAGTAGTATTTAGGAGTTCATCTAGAATTGATTTTAGTCTCTCTGTAGCATTTTGTACCGCTTGCGCAGCATACGTTAATCCCTCTTCTTCTAGTCTCTGTGCTAATTCTTCAAGCCTCATTATGGTCTTATTTAATTCTTCAACCATTTTATCAATATGTTCCCTTACATGCTCCTTGACTCTAACCATTACAGATTCTCTAAGCATTTCACGTGCTTTATCTACGAGGTCCTTTACCTTATCTAGTAATTCCTCAGCGCCACTAGTATTATTCTCCAATACTAGTTTCAACGCCTCACGTAGCATTATTCTAGCTTGTACTAGTGTGTCATTATACATTGCCGCTAGAGTCTTATTCATTGACTCTAACTTTACGCTAGCATTTAATAGTATATCAATAGTCTTATTCATAGCCCGTATTTGAACCATTAACTCCAACTGTTTCCTACTCATATTCCCCGTAGCATTACCATAAACCATTGCAGCATCTCTCACGAGCTTCGCTAACTCCTGCAGTAATTCTATTGCAAGTGTTCTCGCACCAGTAATGTTACCTTCATCTAAGAGGCTCTTAACCTCACTTATACTATCATTTATTTCTCTAAGCTTACTCCAACTCTCGTTATCGGTTACATTCCACTTAATAAATAATGCCTCAACCTTCCTAACATTAAATTCCAGTACAGCTATTAGGGCTTCAACACCAAAAGCAGTACTTGTATTAACTGTTGTAGTATTGGTCTCCTGACTTAGACTGGGTACCTGTATTATTGTTGAAGCACTTGCTACCACTGGTAGAGCTATTGATAGCACTATAGCTGATATTAAGATTAATCCGGTTATACCTAGCAAGTTATGTTTCATGCTTAATCCCATCATTTCTCCATACACCTCCCGGACTGGGGGCTCCGTGGAAACCCTTTATCGTTCGTTCTTATTTAAATAGGGGG
>CAZWTS010000222.1:0-4775 GCA_964637085.1 uncultured Desulfurococcales archaeon
CTGTTTAGTTCTCCTGCTGCTCTTGCTACTTCTTGGGGTGTTATTTCTCCTGCTTTAATCTTGTCTTTAAGCTGAGCAAACAAAGTCCTCCTAACCTTATCAGCATAAGCACCAGCAATAATCAAACCAGTACTAAGCAAAGGCATGTTTTTCGACCTTTTCCTAGGTCTACTATACATATTTCTTGGTTATTAGAATAAATTGTTATCTATAATGGCTATTCTAGCGGTGTTTCATTATTATTTTTATACTGAAGAACTTATCATAAATACGATATTATTGCTAACGTAATTATAGCATATGTAATGGGGTGTGCTAACCGTGTCTAAAATAGAGGAGATAGAGAGTAGGGCTGAAGAAATAATCCTAGCAGCTAAGAAACAAGCCGAGAAAATTATTGCTGAGGCAAAGTTGAAGGCTCGTGAAATAAGGAGTAAGCCTATTAATAAAGAAGAATTTGAACGTGAAGCAGAGAGGATAATTCATGAGGCTGAAGAAGAGGCTAAGAGAATCCTAGAGGAAGCAGAGCGTAAAGCAGGGGAGTTGAAGAAGAGGGGTAAAGAAAAAGTAGGCGAGGTAGCTAAGAAATACGCTTCTGTAGTTGTTGGTGTTAAGGTGGAGTAGGGTCTTGCCTCTCCTAAAACTACCTGAGGAAATGTATAGGACAACGATATATGTGTTAAGAGATGAAGTAGATAATACTATAAAAATACTCCATAGCGTGGGCGCCCTCCACGTATCAAAAGCTCGACTCCTTAAACCCGCGGAGAAGAGGGAGCTTGAGGAAAAGCTAAGGAAAATAGAAGAACTCAACAATATTATTGAGAAAATATTATCTGAGTTGAAAATAGCTAAACTAGTTGAAGTAAAAGAGGAAGTAGACGCTTATAGATTAGATGAATTATTTAATGAAGCCTACGAGAAAACTATGAATATATGGAGATCTGTAGAAAACATTCTCCACGAAATATCAATTGTTGAAGAAGAATTAAATAGACAGAAAGCGTTAAACAAGTATATAGAATGTATTAGGAGTAGTCTTGGGAATATCAGTATAAACGGAGTAGATTATGATGGAAGATACTTTATTATTAAGACAATAGTTGTTCCAAAGACCTTTGCACCCGTAGTTAAGAAACGTTTAGCTAATAAAACAGTAGTGATAGCGTCAGTTCAATGTGAACCTGATCAAATATTCATTATAATGTCGTCTCCGCGCGATATTGATAGAATAAGAAGGATTATAGTAGAATTCAGAGGTAGAATCTTAGAGCTAAGGAAGATAGGAGGAGAAAATTTAGACGAATTACTTGCAAGAGTAAATGGATCCATAGAGAATCTAAAGAATAAACACGAGGAGCTACAGAAAAAGCTCTATGAAACAGTTGACTACAATCTTGAAACATTAGCTTTTGCTAAGATAGTCGCTGAAAACGAGTATGAGAGATTAAAAGCGCTCCTTCTCGGGGCAGAGTCAAAGTTTCTCTATGTAATCAATGGGTGGACCCCCAATAGTAGTAAAGGTTTATTGTTGAAGAAAATTCACGAAGAAACGAAAAGTGGTATAGTATTAATGGATAAAGTTCCGCGTACACTAGAGAGTAGAGAGGAGGAAGCCCCACCATCCAAGATAGAGAATAAGGGTTTCATGAAACCATTTGAGCTATTAACGAAACTCTACGGTATGCCCAACTATGGTGAATGGGATCCCACACCCCTTATTGCGATATTCTTCCCAATATTCTTTGGGTTCATGATAGGTGACGCCATTTACGGAATATTTCTCTTCCTCCTAGTATACTTTGTTCTCGATAAAATGGTTGAGAATCCAGAATCAGAAGGCTATAAGATGTTTAAGAAGATGCTCTATGCTTCAGCTATAGCAACAGTTATTGCAGGTATATTGCAGGCATCTTATCTTGGAGATCTAATGATGCATATCCTTGGATGGAGTAGGGAGGAATACCTAGCTTTTAGAGAGAGCATAACGCCAGTACCATGGCTTACTTCGGAGCAAATATTTGTAGCATTCTCAATGCTAATAGGATTAGTTCACATAAATATAGCTCATCTACTAATGCTTGTTAAGGCATTAAAGTATAAGCTTACTTGGGATGCTCTGAATGAAGCGGGGTTATTTATAGCTGAAATATTTGGATTACCATATATACTGTCTGATATGCTACATATAATTGAGATACCCAATGCCGGGACAATGGTGTATATATCACTTATAGGCGTCTTAATGATAATAGCTTCAAAGATAAAAACGGCTGGTTCCTTTGGTGCAATACTATGGCTCTTTGATTTAACGGGTATTCTAGGAGATGTCATGTCGTATGCTAGGATAGCAGGTGTAGGGTTAGCAACATATTACTTAGCAATGAGCTTTAACCAAATATCAGCACTAGTATACGGTGGCATGACATCAATAATAGGTGGAATCCCCGGTATGGTATTAGGCATCATACTATCTCTTCCAGTATTCTTCATAGGCCACATGTTAAATATAGTGCTAAGCGCGCTTGGAGGCTTCGTTCACTCTCTAAGACTATTCTTCGTAGAGTTCTTGCCAAAATTCTATAGCGGAAATGGTGTGGAATTCAAACCACTAAAGATAACAATTCAGCGGAGAATATTCCTCTCACCATCTTAAAAGTAAGTGTATATTAAAACATTATTTTTATTTAGTTAAAAATATACCAATAAACTAACAATTTATTTTTATACCAGTTTTATGTTTGAGTCTACGGGGTTCGTTATGGATGCAGTAGTGGATGCTACCTGGTTAGCTGTCCTTGGAGGAGCACTCGCACTAGCAAGTGGTATGATAGGATCCGTCGTAGGTATAGGGGCTGCTGCATCGGCTGGTACAGCTACTTTAGCTGAAGACCCGAAACAAATGAGGAACGTTCTAGTATTAGCGGCAATGCCTACAACCCAGACATTCTACGGGCTAATAATATTAATATACATTGTATTATTCGCAACAGCACCTCCCATGAGCTTTGAACAAGCATTAAAGGTCTTCGCGGCGGCATTAATAGGTGTGGCCGCTGAGGGTCCTTCAGCGGCTTTTCAGGGAATGATATGTGCTTCTGGTATAGCGATGCTGCCTAAGACTAAGGGTAAGATATTCGTTAATGCAATGATGCTCGCGGTGTACGCAGAGCTCATAGGTATACTAGGTCTAGTATTCACTATACTAGCATTAATACTAATGCCGGCATAACGTTGAGCATAACTACTACTAAAGGTGCTTGACATTGAGTAACGTTGAAGAGAAGATCCGTGAGGCAGTACTAGAAAAAGCGCGACGTGAAGCCGAGAAAATCATAGCCGAGGCTAAGAGAGAAGCTGAAAGAATAATAGAGAAAGCTAGGAGAGAGTGGGAGGAGAACCGTAATCGTGTAAGAACTCAAATAATTGAGGAGGCTAAACGTAAGGCCGAAGAAATAATAATTGATGCTAGAATAAAGGCACGCATGAAGCTAACTGAAGCTAAAAGAGAAGTTGTAGAGGAGGTCTTAAGAAAAATAGAAGAGATAGTTAGAAAAGGTAATTATAATAGAAAAGAATCAGTAGATAAACTGTTACGAGAAGCAGTTAAACCGCTTCGAGGAGACATAAGAGTATACGTATCTCAAATAGATAAAGACCTAGTACGAGAAGTCGTAGACAAAATAAACGAAGGCGTAAGAATTAAAGAAATAAAAACAATAGACATTATTGGAGGAGTAATAGCTGAGAATATTGATGGCTCAGTAAGAATAGATAACTCTTATGAAGCCCGCTTAGAGCTCGTTAAAACTAGACTAATACCAGAAATCCAGAGAGATCTTTTTGGTGAACAAAAGCCTTGAAGCCCCAATTAATGCCGGTAACGAGGTATGCTTTTCTTTTCTCGGCTTTAGAAGGTAAGTTAACTAGAAGTATTAGGAGAGACGATCTCCTTTCAATGCTTGATAAGAAAAGTATTTATGATGCCCTCTTATCGATAACAAATACTGATATAGGAGAATTTCTTCGTGAAAGAATAAATCCCGAGATAACGTTGGAAGAGGCTGAAGGACTCCTTTATGAGTATTTACAGAATGATGTATTGTTCATAAAGAATATCGGTATTAAGGAAGTAAATAAAGTAGTTGACATATACATATTAAAGTACGATCTACAGAATATCTGCTTTATTCTACGTAAACTATTCTACGAGAAAGAGGTAGGAGAGCTATTACCTATAGGTATATTGTATGAGAAGAACATGTTAAAGGATCTTTCTGAGGCAAAGAGTTTTAAGGATGTAGTTTACACTTTGAGAAAGGTCTCTTTGTATGACTATGCTAGTATCATTGACGATCATTTAGAGGGATTGCGTGGAAAAGACTTAAACTCCCTGAGAATGGTTGAATCAGAACTCTACAAGGGGTACTTTAGGAAACTATTAGCTACGGTGGCAAAGGTTAGAGGCAGAGTAGAGCTAAAGAGAGCAGTGAGAAAACTCATTGATCATTACAATATAGTTGTAGTTCTCAGAGGAATACTTTCAGGTACGCCTAGGCATATAATAGTGTCGTCGCTAGTGGAACCAACAATGTATTTAACGATAGAAGACTTAATTGAAGTAGCAGAGCAAAATAATATTACTCAAGCGTTACAAATACTAATGCACTCTCCTTACGAAAAAATAATAGTAAAATTAAACAATATAATATCAGCTAATATTACAGAAGCTCTACTAGAAACAGCACTACTTCAAGAATTTTTAAAAGAAATAC
>CAZWTS010000223.1:0-2592 GCA_964637085.1 uncultured Desulfurococcales archaeon
GATACGTATCCTGGTATCCGCTACTCTATCTAGGAGGGGACAGTAGGGTTCTTCTGGGTCGAAGAAGAATTCCACTTCCATTATAGTGAATTCTCTAAGCCTCATCATACCCTGACGTGGTGAAATCTCGTTGCGTGCAACGCGTCCTATTTGAGCAATACCTATTGGGAGCTTGGCTCTCATAGCATCGTATACTCTCTTAAATGCTACGAACATTCCCTGCGCTGCTTCTGGTCTAAGATACCCTGTATTACCCTTATATGGTCCTATAGTTGTCTGGAAGAGTAGATTAAATAATCTCACATTACTTAATTCTCCGCCACAAACCGGGCATCGTAGATTGTGTTTTCTTATAATCTCGTTTAATTCTTCTACCGTTAAAGATTCCGCTTTAATATTTAATTGTTCTTCTACTAAGTGATCTGCTCTAAAAACTCTACCACATTTAAGGCACTCTACTATTGGATCGGTAAAGTGTTCTACATGGCCACTAGCTTCAAAAACCCTACTGGGAGTAATCATCGGTGTTTCTATTTCTACAACGTATTCCTGGTGTCTTCGTATAAACCATTCACGCCATTTATCCTCAATGTTCTTTTTCAACCTTATACCTAGGGGTCCGAGCTCATAGAATCCAGCTACACCTCCATAGATTTCGAAGGCTTGCCAAAAGAATCCTCTACGACGGGCTAATTCTACTATTTTCTCGTAGATGTCTCCTCCACGTGTAGTCAAGTCGGATTAGACCTCACACCTTTATGGATTACTAGTGGATACGCTTTATAGTCTTAGAGGAACCAGTTAATAAGGTAGTCTTTCTTCTTATTTACTAGGACGTAGAATAACCAAGGTGTATGGGGCTATTGCTTGAACTATATGTTAGTAGTATTGAAAGAGTTTTCGGATGCTTTAACCCGAAGCCTAGTACTCCTTTCACACTAGTCGGTGCTCCACTAGATGTTACAGCTAGCTATAGGCCTGGTACGAGGTTCGCACCTACAACTATAAGGCATGCGGCATGTAATATTGAGTTCTACTCTCTACGTAGCGGTATAGATTTCGAAGACGTTGGGGTAAGAGATCTAGGCGATATAGCGGTATCACCTGGAGTAATAGAGGATAACCTGGAGAGGATAGCAAAGGTTTCACGCGAAATAATAGACTCTGGTGGACGCCTTATAGTATTGGGTGGAGAACACCTCGTAACCTATGGCGTCATTAAGGGTCTCTTAAAATTCAAGCCATGCCTACTATACCTTGATGCACACTTTGACTTAAGAAACGAGTATCTAGGCTTAAAGCTAAGCCATGCATCAACTCTTAGAAGAATAATAGAGCTCTTAGGAGCTACTAGAGTATTCGTAGTAGGTGTTAGAGCCTTTACTAAAAGCGAGCTCGAATATGCTAGAAAACATAGTGTGAAACACATTACTCCACTACAACTTAGGCTCTTAGGGCTTAGAGAGACTAGTAGGAGGATAAGGAACTGGATGGAAAACTGTGAAACACTTTACCTATCAGTAGATATGGATGTATTCGATCCAGCCTATGCTCCTGGCGTAAGCAATCCAGAACCCGAGGGAGTAGACCCAACTAGTATTCTAGACTTACTCTATATGGTTCTCGATAAGAGGCTAATAGGTTTCGATATAGTAGAAGTATCACCACCCTACGACTACGGTGATATAACAAGTATTCTAGCAGCAAAAATGATAGTAGAAATTGCTTCAAAACTCTACGTAGACTTAAGACTACGTAGAACTAAGGTCTAGTGTGAAAGACAACCCTATATTGCTTTAACCTTCTTTACAACCGGGCTCCTAACCTTATAGATTACACGATAACCGCAGTAAGGGCAACGTATACGTGGCGCTAATACTTGAAGCTGAAATAAGTCGAAGACCCGGCCACATCTACCACATTTGTATAAAACCCTACCCGTACTCAAACCCGTATCAACCCGGAAACACTTGTAAGAGATAACGTTTATAAGAGTTGCCTACCATAGGTACCAAGGAGCAAAGACCTCTCAGGGTATACCAGAATATGGGAAAGGATCCATCTTCAATATTTGGAGGACTACCACCAGAAATATATGAGCAATTAACGAAAGAAGAACAGATAATAAAGATAAGGCTTGAGAAAAGAAAGTTTGGGAGAGAGGTAACTATTATCGAAGGTGTTGATGAAAAAGAATTCAATTTAAAGAAACTAGCTTCTACCCTCAAGTCAAGACTAGCTACTGGTGGAACTGCTAAAAACGGTAAAATAGAGCTACAGGGAGACCATAGACACCGCGTGAAACAGATACTAGTAGAGCTAGGGTTCCCCGAAGAAAACATATTGATCATAGAGTAACAACTAGCTCCCTAGAAGCCTAGAAAAACAAATAATTATTTTAAAATAGAGCTCTAAAACCAACCCTATTCTTTTCCCATAGAAAACACTGACCATAAACAATTATCTCTATGAACCGTGGAAAACGATTATTGCGGTAGGGTTATACCTAGTTCGCGTGCAAGCTCTTTGTACCGGTTACGTACGGTTACTTCAGTAACACCAGCTATTTGAGCTATTTCTTTCTGAGTTCTT
>CAZWTS010000224.1:0-2795 GCA_964637085.1 uncultured Desulfurococcales archaeon
TGTCGAGGTGTTATAGCGACTGGAGACTCTCTCGTCCTTGAGGATTCCTGGGCTTCACTTACTTTTCTCATTTCAACGAAGAATTCTTGGAGCAATTTAATTGCTTCGTCTGTTAGCTTCGGTCTAACATATCTCCTTGCATAGCTAATGTATTTTCTTAAAAGAGATGCTGGTATGTCAGGTTTTACTAGTTCTATTTCCTTATGAACCCTAAGAATATGTTCAGCCATCATGTAGTCCTTTTTTGAATCAGGTATATCTTTTAATACGAATATTAGATCAAATCTGGAAAGGATTGTAGCTGGAAGATTAATGTTTTCTGCAACACTTCTCTCCTTCATGTAGCGACCGAACTTAGGGTTACCTGCCGCTAATATCGATGACCTAGCATTTAAACGGGCGACGATACCCGCCTTAGCTATGCTTACTGTTTGTTGCTCCATCGCCTCATGGATGGCTGATCGGTCTTCCTCTCTCATTTTATCTATTTCGTCTATTGCCGCCATACCACCGTCAGCGAGTACTAGAGCCCCGGCTTCTAGATACCATTCTCCTGTAGACTTATCTCGCACTACTGCTGCTGTTAGACCTGCTGCTGTTGCACCCTTACCACTGGTATATATCCCGCGGGGAGCTATGCGTGCAGCATATTGTAGGAGCTGGCTCTTCGCTGTGCCTGGATCTCCTATTAATAGGACATGTATGTCTCCTCTAATTCTAGTACCATCTTCTGCTTGTTTAGGCACCCCGCCAAAGAGAAGAAGAGCTATTGCCTCCTTTATATCCCAGTGACCGTAAATTGTTGGGGCAATACTTGCTATTATTCTCTTATGTATCCATGGATCTCTTGCTAACTCCTTTATCTTTTCTTCGTCTTCCTTCGTTATTTCTACTTCTTCTAGTAGTCTCTGGGACGCTTCAATATAGTTTACGTCAAGGTAGACATCAAATATGCCTATACTCGTGCGTTTCTTCCCAGTTTGTTTTATGCGTAGTATTCCAGTAAGACTTACTCTATCACCGGGACGTGCTTTATCGACAAGATCAGCTGTAACAACTGCTTCAATACTACGAGGTATTTGCCCTGAGGGTATCTCCTCAGGTCTTTCCTGGATTACTATTTTCTGCCAGTCTATAAACTTAGATTTCTCTGGAACCAGTTTGAAGCTTCCACCAGACTTACCACAGAGAGGACAGAATAACGGATACTCTATTATTTCTCCCATTTCGCCTTTAGGCGGCCACATGAATTCTTGACCACATTCGGGATGCATGTGTCTGAAAACAGCTTTTACCACTTTCTCTCTTATGGGTGTTGCTCTTACTAATATGCCTTCGATCATTATGAGTTTTCCTATATAGTCGCTTCTAATGTCTCTTATCCTTACTATGTTTGGTAGTCCTTTTATTCGTGGATAGAATTTATCTATGGTCTTAACATATTCCGGATCCTCTATTTCCGCAAGCGATCTTATAGCATCAGATAATGCTGCTAGCATGATATCGGGTTGATTTATTAGATTTCGCGCAAGCTCTGAATCATACATGTAGAGGTCTTCGAAATCTATTACTAGGCTCTTCATGCCAGTAATAATCATTCTCCGTATGCGCTCGCGATACTTGAACCTGCCAGTAACTTTGTCTTGGAATGTTTTTAGGAATTCCTCAAACCTAAGCTTAGGATCCGATAGTTCTTCTACTTCTAATAATTCTGTTTCATCTAGACTCATATTAGTACTTCCTCTAGACCCGTTACTTCTTTCTGCCAGTCCTCGATAAGTCTTCTTATAGTTTTGTAGAGTATTAATTCTTCTGGGGTTAAGCGGGCTAGTTGTTCTCTGATTTCGCTAGATTCTTCTCCGGCTTGTACTAGTGATAGTATCCGTTGAAGCCTTACCCTAATAATATCATAGGTGTAGCTTCTCGCCCTCCGATATTCATCTATGACTTCCGGCGATGGTGACTCAGCAAGTTTTCTCCTTAACATTTCAAGATAATCTCTAAGTCGCTGATAGAAGTCTAATGGTAATTTCTGTAATAGTGTTGACTGCTGCCTCGACCTAGTTTCTAAGAAAGAATATCTTCCAAGCTCATTTATTTTCATTAACTCTTCTCTTGGTTCAAGTACTTTCTTCTCTGATAACATTCTTACAAGCCAGCGTGGTGCTACTATCTCGGTGCCTCGTCTTAACTGTATTGTTGAACCAGGTAAAACTATGTCTTCATGATCCCGTAACACTATTGCTCTGATATTAGTCCACATATAGTCTCTTCTAAGGTTCTTTAGCCCCAGTAATAGTTCATTCATTTAGTGCAGCCTCACATGTGTTCTGGGCGCGTGCCCCCACCCTTATATAACTTATTATAGAGTGTATCGTTTATAGTGGTTGGGGGACTTAAGCTTGAGTAGTATAGCAGAGCTCTTATGGGCCGAAAAATATAGGCCTAGAAGTCTTGACGAAATAGTTAATCAAGAGGAAGTCGTTACACGTTTAAAAAAATTCGTTGAAGAGAAAAATATGCCTCATTTATTATTTGCTGGTCCACCAGGTACTGGTAAGACTACTGCTGCTCACGCTCTCGCACATGACTTATATGGTGAAAATTATCAGAGATATCTATTGGAACTCAACGCTAGTGATGAAAGAGGCATTGATGTGATAAGAACTAAGGTTAAAGAGTTTGCTCGTAGTCGTGTCCCAGGTGAGATACCATTTAAAATAATAATTCTTGATGAAGCTGATAACATGACAGCTGATGCACAACAAGCCCTTAGAAGACTCATGGAAATGTAT
>CAZWTS010000225.1:0-4729 GCA_964637085.1 uncultured Desulfurococcales archaeon
CCCTCCTTGGCTAGACTGCCTATGAATACGTAGCTGTTTACGAAGAAGTCGCCAGCTTGTCCTAGTGGCTGTTTACTAAGATACTCCTGGTATAATTGGTTAAAGTCTGATATCCAGTATTTATCTACTGTTATTTTTACATTAATTCCGTTGTCTGCCCATATCTTGTTTATTCTATTAGCTGCCTCATAAATGCCGTAGATCCTCATTACGCTATTGGGGTCTCCAGCTGCCCATACCGTAAACTTTACTTCACTTATACCGTTAGCTTCTAATGCCTTACCAATAGCTATAATGTCTTTATTGAATTCGCCAGTCAATTCTACTGTTTTTGGTGGTGTAGTAGTTGTCGCCGTTGGCGAGGACGTAGTAGTCGGTGTCGTTGTTGGTGATGGCGAGCTAGTTGTTGGTGTTGTTGTCTGCTGGGTTGGCTTTTGAGTTGCATAGTATGCTCCTACTGCTATTATGATGATTATTATGATGCCTATTATAGCGTACTTAGTAGTGTTTCCCGCCATGTTAGAATCACCACCTCTAAATATACAGTTGAGGTGATATTTATACATTATACTAGCGGGCGAAATTACTTCCAATTTAGAGAATACTCGGGTAGCAGTAGAACACATATACAATTCTCACCCCCAGTCTTATTACCTTAAAACCATGTAAAAGGAAAACAGATATACGAGGTACTAACGTAATGTCTTCACCCTACGAGAAGGTTCCAAGGATACCTAGATATAATGAAATAGTGTTAAAAATTACTAGAAGGTATAGAAAACTCCTTGAGGGCACTAGGGGGAAGATTAAAGGAGCGAAAAAGGCTAGATCTCTCGAGATAAGGAAACTTAATCTCGTATACGATATTGTTACTAGTGAGATAAGGAAAATAGTTTATGGTCTACCTTTTGTTGATCGTGTGCACCCCTTTTATCGCGATTTATTGGATGTCATAATAGGATACAAAGACTATAAGGATGCCGTTACACGTCTTGCTAGGGCATTGAAATTAATTGAAAAAATATATAGAGAACACTTAGAACTAGTAAAAACCGCGCCAACGCTACGTGAAGCAAGAAGATACCGGCGTAGCGGTGTCGGAAGAATCATGAGTATCCTTAAACGCAATAGAAAATACATAGACTTCCTCGCGGAAAATATGCCTAAACTAAAAAAGATTCCAAGCATAGATCCAGAGAAGCCTACAATAATAGTTGCTGGTATGCCTCAGGTTGGCAAGTCTACCCTAGTCAAAAAGATATCAACAGCTTCACCAGAAATAGCACCGTATCCTTTCACTACTAAGAACCTTGTTTTAGGACACATAAAAATCGATGATTATTTAGTAATTCAAGCAATTGATACGCCAGGGCTACTGGATAGACCTTTAGAAGATCGTAATCCCATAGAGTTACAAGCCGTTATGGCTCTTAAACATTTAAAGGGAATTATAATCTACTTATTCGACGTATCACGGAATTGTTATTATAGTGTCGAGGAACAAATCCGCGTTTTCGAGGATATTTTAAGACGATTCAATAAACCAGTAATTGTTGCCCTAAATAAAGTAGATGACGTAGATTTAGAGAAACTGAAAAGTATTGTAGGATATTTGGAGGAGAAGAGCGTAGGACCCATATTTACTATTAGTGCTGCTAAGGGTCAAGGCATCGATAAGTTACTCGAATATGTTATAGAGATCTTAAAGAAGAAGCTAGAGTGATTTCTCAGAATATTCTTGAAACCTCCTAAGCATTTCTAGGAATGTAAGCGGGTCAACAACTATTATGCCAAGGTCTTCACATAGTCTTCTTATACCTTCGTCATTAGTAACCATTGTTGCACGCAGCTCTACCGCAAGCATTACCGCATCAAAGTCTACTACTGTATCTACAACCCCCCTACGCGTTGCTTCACGATATTTCTCCCTTAGATCATGAATAATGTTACCGACTACTTCCTCTATACGGATTTTACCGTCTCTTTCTTCTCTATTCTTGCTAGATTTACTCGTTATAGTTCGAGCCGTCCTCCTAACGCTCTCCTCAGCTACTCTTAAGCCCTTGAAGAGTCTCTTTGCTATTTCCTCAACGTATCTAGACATAACTATTGCTGGTATTTGTGTTCTGATTTTATCCGGTGCCTTTACAACTAATACTGCTGCTAGCTTATTTATTGTTTCTATTTTAACATTATTCCTAATTAAGAATCTTTTAAGTTCCTCGAACATGGAAGGAGGCATATAGAATGACATGCCGAGTTTAAGTCTTGCTATACCCATTAGATCCGCTAGCTTATCAACAACCTCGTCTAGTGATGAGGCACCAAGTGCTTCTCGTAGTCTTGGATCTGTTATACCACTGGTATCGATAACGAATATCATCATATGTTACCACCGAAGTCAATAGTTCCTCCACACTATACCCTAATATCAGGTTGTATACGGACATAATATTTCTAGTATAATGTACCTTTGAGACAAATATAAATAGACTATACAACATAATAAGTCAATAGTGATGAAACGCTTTAGGGCCGAAGATTAGCATGTGGATCGTACCCTCGGCTGACTCCCTTCTCGTCTATACAATGTGTTTGCTACAAGATATAGTTAGGAATATAAGACCTAGTATAAGTAAATGCCCTGAGGGTTAAAGTTAGATTGCCTCTTAACGAGATATTAAAAACTGTTTCAAGTAAAATAGGTATTGAAGAGAATTTATTAAAGGAATTAATTAATAGAAGAACTATAAGGTACATGGAATACCATAATATCGACTATCTAGTCTTTAGGAGGGAGTGGAGAAGGTTTAGAGAAGGAACAACTATACTGGTAAGTAACGATAACATTAGAGTAGTCCACGGTTATCCAAGTATTCAAAGAATACTACTACTTAAGGCTATTCCGAGACACTTTATAGATACCGTCGTTGTAGAGGAAAAACTAGATGGATACAATGTTAGAGTGGTATTGTTTGCAGATCAGATTCTTGCAATTACTCGAGGTGGATACATATGCCCATATACTACTGCTAGGATAAGATCACTCTATGAAGAATTCCTTAGAAAGTTGTTTAGGAAATATGGTGAAGACCTAGTAGTATGTGGGGAAGTAATTGGCACCGAGAATCCATACGTACAACACTATTATCCGGAAGCACCCACATTCGACTACTTTGTATTCGATATAATGCGTGATAAATACTTCCTTCCAGTGGAAGAAAGAAACGAGATTATAGATGATGTAGGGTTAAAACGTGTTAGGCGGTTGGGGATTGTTGATAAAAATGATTTAGAAACCATTAAGAACATTATACACAAACTCGAAAGAGAAGAGAGAGAAGGAATAGTAATAAAAGATCCTAAGCATAGAGTGAAGGCATTAAAATACACTACGAGCTATACACACTTCCATGATCTTGAACTAGGTATGAAATATCCCTTTGATGAAGGCAGAGGCTTTCTATTCTCGCGAATATTACGAGAAATATGGAAAATCTATGAGGAGGATCTAAGCGACGAGGAAATAGAGGAACGAGCAAAAAGGCTTGGATTAGCTATACTTAAGCCAGCAATAGATAGTATCAAATTATTAGAGGAGGGGAGAGCGTTATATGAGGAATACGTTATAAGGGTACCAGATATGAAAGTACTAGATGAATTCATGGAATACATGGATAAACTTGGCGTACACGTGGCCCTAGCACAAGTCACAACACTTGAAAATGGTGTAGTGAAAGCTAGAGTAATCAAGATGAAAGAAACAGATCTGGAATATCGGAGGATCCTTAGGACTGGTTATTCTCCATTAGATTGAAGTCTAAAAAATATTTTAGAATGGTGGATTTCTTCTTCTCTCCTCTAACATTTTCTTTAGCTCCTTTATTCTTTCCTCAACACTCTTTATTTCTTCTTCAAGGTCTTTTAGATCTTCTTCTAATGCTTTCTTGTACTCCTCAAGCATTGCTAGTTCTTCTTCAGGTGTCTGCGGGTATGGTGGAACCATAAATGGTGCTGGCGGAGGCATATAATATGGTGCTGGTGGAAACGCTTGAACCTGCTGTGGCTGCTGTTGTTGACTCTGCTGTACTGGTTGCTGTTGCTGTGGGTAGGGATAATAGGGGTAATACATTGGAGGCGGTGGTGGTGGGAAATACATCATTCGTCTCCAGAACCTATACCACCAGTACATTCTAGTTCCCTCTAACTTGTTTTCTGTTCTAGTGTTTTTGTTAGGGCTTCTAGTGTTTTCTTCCACACTTCTATCATGGTCTTATACATTTCTAGTGTTAACGCGTAGTAGTAGGGATATGTTATCCATTGAATCATCCAGTACATCATATATGCTGGATCCACAGGTGGATAGGGGTAGGGATACATTGGAGGATAAGGTGGATAGGGGTAGCTCATAGCCTTACCACCTCCACCACGGGTATGGTGGATACGTGTATTGCGGATATAATGGGTAGGGCGGGTAGACCGGCGTGTTCCAGTACCAAGGTGTGGGCCAGCGCCACCATCCCCAGCCATAATACCATCTGCAGAATCCTCTACCTAAATACCAGCCAGGTCTCTGCCAAGGCGGTAGATAGCTAAACGGTCCTCTTCCAGGCCATGGACTACTCCATCCCCAGCCACGCCATCCTCCTCTACCCCATCCGCCTTTTCCTCCACGCCAACCCCATCCATATCCATACCCATATCCGGGACCGAACCACCAAACCATATT
>CAZWTS010000226.1:0-3596 GCA_964637085.1 uncultured Desulfurococcales archaeon
TGGGGTGCTCCAATAGTATTACAGATAGCTTTCATAGCGGGCTTTATAACAACGTTTATAGGTATAACCGTGGGCATGGTCGCGGGATTTAAGGGTGGTAAAATAGACGCCGTCCTCATGGCAATAACAGATATTGTTATGACTATACCTGGCCTCCCACTCCTAATAGTCTTGGCAACAGTTATCAAGGCTAGCAGTCCATGGGTTGTAGGCTTACTCTTAAGCATTACCGCGTGGGCTGGACTTGCACGAAGCATTCGTTCTCAAGTATTATCATTGAAGGAGAGAGAGTTTATTGAAGCAGCTAAAGCATTAGGCCTACCTACATGGCATATAGTTTTCCGGGAAATAATGCCTAATCTAATGAGCTTTATAGCGATAAACTTCATTTTCGCGACAACCGGCGCTATCTATGGCTCAGTTGGATTATACTTCCTCGGAATACTACCGTTAACAACACTTAACTGGGGAGTAATGTTAAACTATGCTTACACTCAGGGATCATATATGAGTCTAAGCACTATCCATTACATGCTTGCACCAATAATAGCTATAGTGGGTTTACAGGCGAGCCTAATACTCTTCTCCTACGCTGTGGATGAGATCTTTAACCCGAGGCTTAGAACGCAGGTTTAATCGATACCTACCTACACCATCCTTATCTGAGCATATTTGCATAGCTCTCTTATAGGGCATATATTGCATTGAGGGTTACGTGGCTTACAGATACTTCTACCAAACATTATTAGTGCTAAGTGTAGGGATCTACGCTTACCCGGATCTACTGCTTCTTCTAGAATAGAGCGTATTTCATCATAGCCAGCTTTTTCGTCTACTATACCTGTCCTCTTAGCTATTCTAGCTATATGGGTGTCTACTGGTACTATTGGATGCTCTGCAGCTAGCATTAAGAAAACGTCAGCAGTCTTTAGCCCCACACCTTTAATTGATAGAAGCTTCTTCCTAGCCTCATGGTATGGTAGTTTTACTATTTCCTCTAGTACTATTTTCTTATCCACTACCATGTGTGCTAGTTCTCTAATAATACGAGCTTTCTCACGATACAATCCAGCTGGTTTTATTGTCTCAGCTATCTCATCTATACTTGACTCAGCTATTTCTCTAGGACTACGGTATCTTTCTCTAAGCCTCTCGAGCGCTCTTCTAGTATTCTTCCAATAAGTCCTCTGGGAGAGGATTATTGCTACTAATAACTCGAATAAGCTTAGCCCTTTACTCCATGAAGGCTCTACATAGTATTTTTCCAGTATTTTTTCAGCTATGATCCTAGCCTTCTCTTTGTCGTTCATTACTTCTTCTCCAATAACTCGTTTATGAAGCCTATTATATAGTTGCATAGCTCGCGAGGCTTCTCATATAGGATCATGTGTCCCGCGTCTTCAATTACTATTAGTTTAGAATTCCTTATCAACTCGTTAAGCTTCTTTGATTCTTCTACGGGTGTTACCTTATCCTCTGAGCCCACTATTATTAGTGTTGGAGCTTCTATTCTCGGAGCATTCTTTGAGGCATCGTAGTCCTTAAAGTATTTGAGGTAGCGGAAAACATGGGGAGGAAGGTTTTCTAGGTATTCTTTATTATCCCTAATAAACTCCTCATACACGTGATCCGGGGTTTTCTCAGAGAAGAATATTCTACGATATATTCTACGAGTTAACGGGTTTTCAGTAAAGAATAGTTTTCTCCAGAAGAGGGGTGGGGTATGCCATATAATCCAGTCTAATAGGTCTGGTTTTAGCCTTGTAAGCGAGCCTATGAGTACTAGACCTAGTACTCGATGCCTTGAAGCGTATTCTTGAGCTACTAGTCCACCGAAACTATGGCCTACTAGTACTATTTCATCGCTCCTTAATCCTAGTTTTCTTACTACTTGTTTAAGATCCTCTAAATAGTCTTCTAGAGAGACTTTTTCTGGTTTAGTTGAGTCTCCATAACCTCTCTGATCTATGGCTACTACTCTATATTGTTCCACTAGGCATGGTATTAGGTGTTTCCAATTACTTATCTGTCCAGGCGATCCATGGAGCAATATTATCGTGGGCTTATCGACTAGAGGTTTCCTCTTTTTAGCTGAATCATATATTTTTATCCTAACATTATTTACCTCAACGTAATAGTACTCGGTATACTCGGAGCCCAATTATTCTACCCCTAGCTTATCGTTAATGTCTTCTTTTAATGTTTGGATATGTTTACCTATTAATATATTAGTTGTTCTAAAAGTATTTTATTCCAGAGCAAGAAACATGTTTTCAAGAGGTGTTTCATTGGAAATGAATCTTACAGATAAGATAAGACTACTTGAACTTCTAGTAAAAATACCAACTTATAGTGTAGCAGGATTTACTCATGGACGAATAGTCTATGTATCTAATGTTGAGGGCACACTAAGCTTATGGTCTATGGATCCAGTAGAGAAGAAGCCTCTGAGGCTTACTAGAGAACCAATACATGGGCTTGCTAGACCGAATCCAAAGTCCAAGTATGTAGTGTTTACTAAGGATGTTACGCGTGGTATGGAGCTACAGAAACCGTTTATTGTAAGCGTTGAGGGTGGTGAGGAGGAATTATTTGCTGATACCCCTCCCATGCGGTTCTTCGGTATGGTTTGGGATGGTGAAAAACTAGTGTTTTCAGCTGCTTCAGCAACTGGTATGGGCTTATATCTAGCTAAGAAGGGCTCTTATGAGAAGTTAGCAGATATAGATACTATAATGTATCCAACCGATATAGAGGGAGACATTGTTGTTGGTGCTGGCTTATTGAGGAAGAATCCTAAGAGCTCAGAACTCTTCTTCTACGATTTATCTAGAAGCGAAATGAGAATCTATACCCCGAGAGAAGGCTCCGTTAATAAGGAGCCTATGATAAGGAATGGCAAAGTATTATTTGAGTCGAACTATGAGGGCTCAAACAAATTATACGTATACGATATGAGTGAAGAAAAACTCTATCGCCCAGAATTCAAGTACAAGGACTACGAGGAATACGGTGCAGTTGAACACTTAACGTATGACTGGTTAGATGACGGCGGTATATGGGTTGTAGCTAAAAAGAATGGTAGGACGAAACCCTTCATAAACGGTAAAGCTATAGCCTCACCACCTGGTACGGTAGGTTATCTCGCATTAAATGGGAGTAAAGCCTATTATTCTGCTTCATCGCTAACATCTCCGCCAAGGATATATGAAGTAGACCTTGAGAAAAACGAGTACAAAGTACTCTTAGATAACCCGGTGCCAAGGGAAATAGAGGAACGCCTAGGTAGATCATTCTTTACTAAGTATAAATCGAGTGATGGATTAGAAATACCCATGTACGTTGTAGAGTCGAGTGTAGCTGAGAAACCGGGGCCAGCAGTAGTCTATGTTCACGGAGGCCCCTGGAGTGAAGTATATGATTACTGGAATATACTGATAAATGGATTAAATATTATGGGCTACCACGTACTAGCACCAAACTTCCGCGGCTCAACGGGATACGGAGAAGAATTCAGGCTAATGGATATAGGTGATCCAGGTGGAGGAGACTTAGAAGACGTTGCATCAGCGGCCAAGTGGGCTAGGGAAAAGGGA
>CAZWTS010000227.1:0-3640 GCA_964637085.1 uncultured Desulfurococcales archaeon
CACTAATAGCCATAATGTCTATGAAAATAGGCTTAGATAATACATTGTTGGAGAGTTTCAACTCATTACCTGTAGTTGTAGTTCCCCCTCTCTATATGATATTGCTGATAATAGGTTATACGACTACAGCAGCTCTTATACCCTTACATTTCTGGCTTCCCCATGCACATAGTACCGCTCCCGCTCCTGCATCAGCTATACTTAGTGGAATAACAATAAAAATGGGATTCTATGCATTGCTAAGAATATATGACATAGTGGTTTTTGAGGAATGGATTAAATACCTATTATTTGCAATGGGTGGATTAACATGTATTTATGGATTTCTAATGCTCTTAAGCCAGCAAGACTATAAGAGATTACTTGCATACTCTACCGTAGGTAATAGTGGTCTAATAGCGGTAATATTGTCACTATATTTACTAAAACCCGATAGTACTTATCTTTACCTAGCTCTAATAACGAACATATATGCACACGGCTTATATAAGGCTGCACTTTTCTTAGATTCTGGTACAGTAGAGGCCGTAGCTCACACTCGCTTAATGGATAGATTAAACGGTATGGTAGCTTATACACCTCTATCCTCGCTTGCATCATTGTTCTCAGTTCTATCAGTGATAGGTATACCTCCAACTGTAGGTTTTATTGCAAAATTATTATCAATAATAGGTGTTTTAGAATACGGATTAAACATGTTATCAATAATAGTGCTTGTACTAATAGGATATAGCATACTAGTTTCACTAATTTATGGTGTTAGAATATTAAGAATACACTGGGAGGCTGGAGAGAAGAGCAAAGAAGCAATGTTCTCTAGGATAAGTCGCTTACCGCAAGTAATTGAGATGATAATATCATCATTAAGTATAGCTTATGGTTATATAGTACCAATATTAGCATATACCGACATAATATTTGTCTTGTCGTTGGTGAATTTATTCTCATTGTTGATAATAATAGTACTTGTATATACATTCTACTTCAACATAAGATTAAGGATTATACGAGGAGGTGTAATGAGTGTTGTCAAATGATCCTATTATACTCTCTTTACTATACAAATATCTATATATTGCTATTACCACAATAATTATCTTAACTGGTAGTATTCTTGTCGATTCCTATCAGAGAGTTTCCCGTATACTACGGATTACTGGCTATATACTAGTAATATTTATGATACTTCTTGATAGATTCGTATTTAGTTTTCTGGATTCAATATCGTATCCATTCTTATTATTGTTAGGCTTAGTAGGAGTTTTCGTAACATTATATTGTGAAGGCTATACACGTGTGCTCTTAGGCTTAGCGAGAGCACTACAATTACCCTTAGACATATTCATGGTATCTCTACTCCTATTATTCTCATCGTCAACTTTAATGGAATTTGTGGTTTTCTGGATAATAACCGAATTAATTGGATTTATGTTAATATTAACTGAGGGTACTAGAAGCGCTTGGCGAGCCGCGATACAATATCTTGTAGTAGGTGCTCTCACAGCCGACTTCTCGTTATTTACATTGCTTGCTATTATATCGTATAGTGTTGGTTTAGATAAAGCCTTCATGTATACCTTTACAAATATAGCCGGGCTAAATATAAGTGCGGGAGGTATACTAACAATACTATTATCTCTCGGGTTTATTGCTAAAGCAGCATTAGTACCATTGCATTTCTGGCTCCCCGATGCTTATACTATTGCTCCTTCGCCTGCTTCTGCTATTCTAAGCGGCGTCATGGAGAAAATGAGTATATATGGCATCCTTAGAGTAATAGAAGTAGTAAATGTAGATGTTGTAATCCTAGAGCATATTTTAATAATCTTGGGAGTAGTAACTACCATTTATGCTTCAGCACAAGCACTAATACAGCGTGATACGAAAAGACTTCTCTCCTACTCTACAATGGCTTATTCCGGCATATTAATGTCTATGATAGGAGTTTACATATATACTGGGTTTATGCAACAAGTACTTTACGCTGTCTATATATTAATGTTAGCCCACGGGCTCTCTAAGGCCTTGCTCTTCGTAAATGCTGGTAGCATAGAACTATTGGCTAATACAAGAGAAATCTATGAGCTAGGATACCTTTCTAGAATTGATGAAGAAGGTTCAAAGACCATAGTAATTGGTACCATGAGTTTGCTAGGTATACCATCAACTGTAGGATTCATAGGAAAAGTAGTTGCTATTTTAGTGTTAATAAATACTATAATAACCAATTACTTTTTGGCGCTACCCGTACTAATAGCATTAATATTTCTATCAGCCTCAGGCATAATATATGGATTAAAATACTTGAGCACGTATTACGGAGGTTATAAACCGAGTCCTGGTAGAATACTGAAATATTCTCTTCTAAACATATCTGAAAGAATTGGAGCATTATTAAATGTAATTATGAGTATAATATTGCCGTTTCTCATTATAAGTTATAGTACTGTTGGGGTATTAGTAGTAATAGTGAATAGTATAGGTATTATCGGTCTTCTAGTATCATACGCATTTATGAGGATGCAACACCAAATTAGAATAGAAGAGCCATGGCTTGGTGGTGCTAGGCCATGAGTTATACTAGGGCATCCTCAATATTTAGTATTGAAAAAGCAATAGAGAAAATCCGACGTGGTATAAGGAAGATGAAGCCCTCAGTAATGGGCACCCTCGCGTCACTATTTATTGCTTCGACTAATATAGGAGAAAAAACCGAAAGGAAAATAATATCGTTATCAAAGAGCCTAGCATCAAAAATTAATGCTATACAGAAATCAATAGAGGAGTCACTCATACTATCATCATTATACATAGGATTCCTATTAACTGTATCAATAGTGGTCTTAACGGTGTTGCTCTATGCTACACATTAGCATTACTATAATATTATTTGTAATATTGTTGTTATTGGCTCCTGTATTTGACGGTATAGAACGTAAAATAAAAGCTAGGTTACATAGTAGAATAGGTCCCCCAACAATACTGCAGTCATGGTATGATATACTAAAGTTGTTTTCAAAAGAACTAGTTGTACCAGAAGGAGCTCATGGTATATTTTTAACTATAGGACTAATAGTCTCATTAACAGTATTCACGCTTATCTTAATACCCTACGGTTATCCATCTTTTCTCACATTAAGTATACCTGATATAGTAATAGTGCTTGTATTATTAATCTCATTACAATTACTCTGGAACATAGGTTCACTAGTAACTAGTAATCCGTTTGCAACAATAGGTGTATTTAGGGAAGCCTCACTAGGGATAGTGAATGAATTCTTCTTGGCTCTAAGTTTCATAGCTCTAATGATCATTAGTGGATCTACTAGCTTCGCTGGTATAAACTTAGCAAATATTCCAAGTCTTGCATACATAATTCTCATAATATCACTAGCAATAGCATGCTATGTTGCATCGGGGCGTGTACCCTATGATATAGGTGAAGCTGAACCAGAGTTAGCGTCAGGCATTCTTGTAGAATTCAGCGGCCCTGTATTAGGCTTAATGTTGTACTCGCATTATGTTAAGAGAGTGATATTGTACGGACTTATTGCCGATCTAATAATATTACCATTCCATAGTTTACTAGGTTTAATATATTCAACACTATTATTCGTAGTTTTACTAGTAAGTATTTGGC
>CAZWTS010000228.1:0-8686 GCA_964637085.1 uncultured Desulfurococcales archaeon
GCTTAATACACCACGTATCCTCTTGGGCTCCAAGTTAGCTACTACTATTATTTTCTTACCAATGAATTCCTCGGGTCTATACCATTCACCGAGCCCAGCTACAAGTTGTCTAGTCCCAAGCTCACCTAAATCTACTATCAATTTTATTAAACGCGTACCTGGTACTACCTCTGCTTCCTTTACTATACCTACGCGTAGATCTATTTTTGCAAACTCGTGTATTGATATATTTTGTCCGGGCATAGACTATCCACCTACCATACCTAACTATGGCTTAGGGGCCTTTAAGAAGATTTATTGGTGATTAAGGGTCTGATGGGTAAGTTTTCTTCATTACGGTACACCCCCGATCTGGCCGGGAGTAATTCATCATCCCCTACAACAATAATTGATAACAACTGGTTTTATTAAACTATTTAAGAATACGATAATATATAGGTGAAATATAGATTAGAGGCTATATGTAATGAGTATTAGGGGCTTTGCTGAATTACCATTACACGGCGGCCATGTTCCAAAATGGCTTGCAGAACTCATGAAGAAACTAGCGCGTGGCATTGTTGAAGTAATAATTCTTGAATATGGTCCATCAGAGCTTGTTAAGAGGTTAAGCAGCCCCCTATGGTTCCAAGCTTTTAATAATATTATTGGAATGGACTGGGATAGTAGCGGTTCAACTACAGTAACAATAGGCATACTAAGACAAGTACTAGGTAATGGAGACTTAGGCGTTATCATTGTTGGCGGAAAGGGTAAAATGATGCTACGCGTACCAGAAGAGCTCCCTAGAGCATTAGATAAGCTGGGGCTAAGTGATAATCGTGTAAAGGAACTTGTAACTGCTAGTAGACTTTCCGCTAAAGTAGACTCAAGTCTCTTACAAGACGGCTACGAGTTATACCACCACGCTATTATAGTCTCGGAAGACGGATTATGGAGTGTTGTTCAACAGGGAATGAATACCGAAGAAAGACTAGCTAGACGATATCACTGGCTCTCCACTAATATAAAAGACTTTGTCGTAGAACCTCACTATGCTATTGCTAGTAATCGTAGAGCCAATGCACTAAACCTTGTAGCACAAGAGGTTGAAGAGACACGAAAAACAATTGTAGATTTAGCGAGAGAAAACCCTAAGAAAACTAGTAGACTTGTAGCCGAGGCCTCACGGATTATTCGTGGAGATCAAAGCATAGTTAAATGGATTAATCTAAGTAATAAACCTTCGGCTAGTATAATAGGTTATAATGATGAATTAAAAATTACTTATTACCGCCCCGTTAGGCTTACGAAGAAACTATTGAGAACTCTTAATATATTATATGAGTTCCAGCCACGGGATATGAGGGAGCTATTATTGGTTCGCGGTGTAGGCCCCGAGACTATTAGGGCTTTAGCACTGGTATCAGATTTAATATATAGGGAGCCTCCATCATGGCTTGATCCTGTAACCGACCCCCTAGACCCCTTCCGGTATGCCTATGCTTTTGGCGGAAAGGACGGCGTACCGTATCCAGTTAAACGTGAAGTGATGAGAGAAGCAATAGAGTTTCTAAGAGAAGCAATAGAGAAAGCAAGAATAGGTGATAAGGAGAAGATAAGAGCTTTAAGAAGATTAAGAAGACTGGTGGAAGGATATTAGCGGCTTAGCTTTTAGGTAGCTATCCTCTAGCACTATTTCTGGCGTTATATGAGCTAGTTTGTCTTTATCTCTAATAATTTGTAAGAGCTTCTTTTCATGTGCTCTTAGAGGTTTACGTATCCTCTTAGGATAGCCATTCATTTTCTTATCGCATATATATTCTTCTTTCTCACAGATCCTAGAGTAAAGATAATCGACTTCGTTTAAATGTAATGGCTTTTTCACAACTTCTTTAAATATCTCATACAAGGTTATTCTCTTAGCATATTTTTCGAAGAAATAGAATCCGCAACAGTCTTCCACCGTATGTAGACTGAATAATCCTTCCTTACACGTCGAAAAACCTATATTATATTTCTTTAACGACATCATTAACTCTTTGTACTCCTTTATTAATACTTCAATTGATGGTTTATATAAGGGTCTCCCACCTTCCATGATCCTTATACTATACAAGCTAAGTGATGGCACATTTATTCCTAGTAAACGCGCAATTACTTTCCATTCATCTAATGGTAGTCTAAGGCCCTCCACTATTACTTGTCTTACACCAATACTGCTTAGCATTTTTGCAACATCACTATAATCATACGGTTTTAGTGAAATCCCTGGTATGTAGGGTGATATTCTTAAAAGTATTATTACACCCTCTTTTGCAAGATCTCTCATAGTATTCAATCGCTCATTTACTGCTGGTGCAAGTGGTTCTAGTTTACGACCAATATCTTCGTCAAAACTTGCAATCGAGAACTGTACTATTACTTGTTTTTTCTCTGATAATTTTCTTAAGACTTCTATCCAAGGATCTTCTAACAACAAAGTAGACTTAGTATTTATTATTAATGGATAAGAAAATCTTTCAGCCACCTTCATTATCTTATAACTAATCTTATACTTCTTTTCAATTGGTTGGAAGGGATCCGAGAGAGTTGAAAGTCTGCCAGGTATCGGTAATAGTTTTTTACTCCATATTTCCCTTGCTATTGATCTAAAATTTAATAGAGCTTTATAGCGGGGCTTAGGCCTATCTTTTTGTATCCAATACCATCTACTATAGCAATAAATACAGTTAAACATACATGTATCATACGGCTCTATTCTTATAAGTGAATAACATAAAGGTGATAGTATGTTACTAATGTTTACTACAAGCTCTGGCATACGTGCTCCCGCTATACGGATACTTGTATTATCATAGCTATTTTAGAAGTTTGAAATTTAAATAGGCTTAACCATAGACAGCATTGAAACTTACTAGAATAGTTCAAGAATGGGTTAAAAAGTTTCAGATTTTAGGAAAAGTTTTATAATATTTGATAAAATCCCTTAACTATGGATGTTTAATAGGTGCTGATTCTATGGGGCTCATTAGTATTTTACGCTGGGGTGTAGGAAGAAGTCCATGGCTTCTCCACTTTAATACCGGGGCTTGCAATGGATGTGATATAGAGGTTTTAGCTGCAATAACGCCTCTCTATGACCCGGAGCGTTATGGCGTAAAGTTATCGCCAAGTCCGCGACACGCTGATATTATAATCGTTACAGGTGTGGTTACAAAGAAAGCTGCCGAGCGACTTAAACGTATATATGATCAGGTTCCAGAACCCAAGGTTGTTGTAGCTGTTGGTGCATGTGCTATTAGTGGAGGTGTATTTCAGGGAAGCTACGCACATCTAAGTGGCGTGGATAAAGTAGTACCAGTAGATGTATATGTACCTGGATGTCCTCCGAGACCCGATGCAATACTAGAGGGTATATTGAGGGCTGTACGAATATTAGAGGAGAAAGCCAAACAACTCGAACTTGAAGGGACAGTAACGGTTAAGGAGAGTGAAGTAGCTACTGGTGAGAGTTAATGAGCCTAGACGAAATAATAAGAGATTTCGGTAAATTAGAGAAATACAGGAAGGAGAATAGATACCATATTGTAATTGATGCATCTAGAATACGAGAGTTTGTGGAAAAACTAGTTAAAGAATACAATGGAGAAGTATATATTTCGTCAATAACACCCGTAGACCTAATTAAAGAAGGAGTAATTGAAATAAACTACGAGTTCCAAGTGGTACCAGAGAAAAAGTTCCTTGTAGTGAAAACAAGGGTGCCTAGAGATAACTCGGTAATAGACAGTATAGTAGATATCCTGCCTGGAGCGAAGGTTTTAGAACAAGAAGCCTACGACCTCATGGGCGTGTATTTTAAGGGTAACCCGTATCTACGGAAACCTTTTCTATTACCAGAACACATGGCTAAGGAAACACCCCTACGTAAGGATTGGAAGCCCAATACAAGGTGAACCAGCCTATGGCTGAAGGTAAGTATCTTGTAGAGATACCAGTAGGCCCTCAACATCCGGCACTACACGAACCTATATCCCTGAGGTTAAAAGTTGAAGGAGAACGAGTAGTTCAAGTAGATGTAGTAGCAGGTTATAATCACCGTGGTATAGAGTGGCTCGCTGAGAGAAAGACGTTCTACCAGGATATATTTCTAGTATCACGTACATGTGGGATATGTAATGCCGTTCATGGGGCATCTTATGTTCAAGCAGTAGAAGATCTTGCGGGAATAGAGGTTCCCCCCAGAGCTAGGTATCTTAGATCACTTGTAATGGAGTTAGAGAGAATGCATAGCCATATACTAATCCTAGCAGTAATGGCCGAGGTTATAGGCTTTGATAGCCTATTCATGCTTATGATGCGTGATAGGGAAAGAGTAATGTATCTAAAGGAACTCGTAACTGGTAATAGAGTACACGCTGACTACATGTTTATTGGTGGTATTAGAAGGGACTTACCAAGCGAAAAAATAGATAAAATAAAGAAGAATATAGACTACATCGAAGATAGAATGAAGTACTATAAGAAGATCTGGAATGAGGACCCAATAATCTTAAAGAGAACACAAGAAGTCGGAATAGCATCTAAGGCACAAGCATTAGCTCATAGCTTAGTTGGGCCCGTAGCACGTGGCTCAAATGTCAAGGCAGATGTAAGATACCTGGACCCCTATGATGCATACGATGAAATACCTTTCAATGTAATAACGAGAGATGAAGGAGATAGTTGGGCTCGTATGATGGTACGTATTGATGAAGTTTTTGAAAGCATAGAGATGATAAGATATATTTTAGAACACTTGCCATCCGGTCCCATAATTCCATGGAAGAATATAAAACTTGCGCCAAGAAAGTTCCCTAAAGGAGAGGGTATAGGAAGAGTTGAAGCACCACGCGGCGAACTATTATACCACATCTATAGTGATGGTTCTATGAAACCCTATAGAGTTAAGATAAGAACACCAAGTTTACTGAATATACATAACGGAGTATTTATGATGCTCAATCAACACATAGCCGATATACCAGTAATATTCGTTAGCTTCGACCCGTGTATATCGTGTACGGAGCGCGTAACAGTAATAGACCTAAAAACTAAAGAGAAGAGACTTGTACCTTGGAGAAAACTTGTAAAAGAAAAGAATATCTAGAGGTGAACCATAACATTGAGTCTTCCTAAACTCTTAGGTGAGACTCTTAGAAACTTGTTTAAGAAGCCTTCAACTGTTATGAAGCCCCCGCGAGAGATAAGTCCAGCTGAAGGTTATAGGGGGATCCACCGCGTCAACTATGATAAGTGTATATCTTGTAGCCTATGTGCAATAGAGTGCCCGGCTTTCGCAATAAAAATGATAACAATACCTGAGACCAAGAAGAGATACCCTGAAATAGACTATGGCAAATGTGTCTTCTGTTATCGTTGTGTAGAAGTATGTCCCGTGAATGCTTATGAGGTATCAATAGAGAAGCCCGGTCCCGAGACAAAACCTATTATAATAAAGGAGTCTCCCATAGAATGGTATAAAGCTAAGAAGTCCCAGTCTTCTTCTCAGCAACCTCCTCAGAAGTAGCTTTTCTCACAATTAATAATCGTCCTTTTCTACCAACTACAATAACGTATTCATCTGGTTTTATTTCATCCTCGCTTTCAGCCATCCAATACTCTCCCTCAACCATGACAAACCCCTGTTTACCAGGACCTATTGGATCTAGTGCCCTACCCATTTTTCCTTCAAGAACCCATAGTTTTGGTTTCTTCCTTCTAGCTTGTATTACTTTATATAATATGAATGCTGTTATACCTCCAAGGAATAAGCCTAATGCTATTCCAGTGATCATTATCATTTGGTAATATTCTTCTGGATTACCTACAAACCACCCTGGTACACCTAGTGGCAGTAATATGAATCCTATAGCTAGCATAATTATCCCCGTAATACCTAGTACACCGAATCCTGGAGTTACTAGTTCTATTGCGAATAATAGTGCTCCCACAAATAATATGAATAATGCTACTAGGTTAACATTAAAGCCTGAGCCCACTAATCCTAATAGCAACAATAACAAGCCTATCGGAACTGAATAATAATGCCCACTTATAATACTAAATAAGAGGATCATAAAGCCTAAGCTCATAAGTAAACCATTTACAAGCGGATCGCTTAGTGAGTCTAAGAGGAGACAGCGAAGACTAGGACCATATTCTATTATTGAAGCTCCACGAGTGTTTAGTTTAACAACTTCACCGTCATATAATGTAATATTCCATCCATCTATTTTATTTAGTAAATCACCGATATCGGATGCAACAACTTCTATAACATGATATTTTAATGCTTCCTCAGCCTTTAGGTTCAAGTTTTCTAATACGAAAGCCTTTGCAGCTGTAACATTTCTTCCACGCGACCCAGCATATACTTCTACTTTTGCTAATATGGGATTGAGTATCTTACTCTCATTTACTGGTTGATAGGTGCCAGTTGCAGGATTGTATTCCACGGGTTGCATTGAGCCTATAGTAGTTCCGGGCTGCATTGCCGCAATATGAGTAGATAATAGAATAAGGGTTCCAGCACTTAGAGCCCACCTATCCACTACAAATCCCACTACGGGGACGTTAGCTCTATAGAATGCTTCAGCTATATGGAATCCGTCTTCGAGATAGCCCCCCGGGGTGTTCAATTCTACTACTAGGATAGCATTTTTTGATTCTGCTAACCTTAAAGCATCATCAACGTAACATGATTTTCCAGGACCTATCATCCCGTCTATACGAATTAGTACGACCTCATTATTTGTCTCGACTAGACCGAGACCATTGATTACTGGTAACACGAATAACAATGCTAAGATAGTTATTACTATTATAATTCGTTCTCGACGTTGGAAACTGTATACCATAATTCCCATCTCTTCAAAAACTCGTATCTACACCATTTAGACTATCTTGAGAAGATTATTAATTTTTAACACGTAGTTTTTAGAGATTTAAATGATGAAAATAAAATACGTTAACTATTAAAAAATTATTTAACCAGCTATTCAAGATGATATCTTCAACTCTTCTCTTTTAATGCCTTTACTAAGGCAGCTGTTGAACCGAGTTCTCCGCTACCTACAGGTGATACTACTATTAAGTTCTTCTCACGTGCTATCTCTATTAAGGTCTGCAGTTCTCTAAGTCTTAGTGCTACTGGATGCCTCTCATAAAATTCTGCTGCTTCAGCCATAATCTTTGCCGCTTGCTTTTCGCCCTCTGCTTCAATTACTCTAGCTCTCCTCCATCTCTCAGCCTCTGCTTGTTTCGCCATTGCACGTAGCATTGTCTCGGGCAACCTTACCTCCTTTAGCGTAACGGCTGTTACCTTTATACCCCAAGGATCTGTTAATTCGTCAAGTATTCTCTGGAGTTTCTTGTTTATCTCTTCTCTACGAGTTAAGAGGTCGTCAAGCTCTACTTGTCCTACAATGTCCCTTAGTGTTGTTTGTGCAAGCATTAATACAGCGTAGTGATAGTTTTCTACATTTACAACTGCTTTTATTGGTTCTTGTACTCTATAGTATACTACTGCATCGACTTCTACTGTAACGTTATCGCGTGTAATTATTCTCTGAACTGGTACATCTACAGTTACTATACGTAAATCCACTCTGATGAGACTATCAACTCCTGGAATAATAAAGAATATACCAGGACCCTTTGCACCAATAAGACGCCCTAGCCTAAAGATTACTGCTCTCTCATACTCTTTTACAACCTTAATTGACATAGAGGCAAATATTATTGCTATTAGCGCAATGATAAATGTTGGTATAAGATATGCTCCATCCAAACATGTACACCCTACTTTTAACGAGTCATTAATACTATATTCTTATAGTTCTAGTACCCCTAATATGTATTACAGAGTAAGAAGCCCGTGAACCCGGGATGCCGAGTTGGGGAAAGAAGCCGCTAAGCGTAGGAGAAGAGCGTTTGCACGCGAAAGAGATCTCGTGAGACTACTGTGGAAAAAAGGATTTGCCTGCATGCGTGCTCCTGCAAGTGGTAGTAAGGTTAAGCGCACCATCTACCCGGACATAGTAGCTATATGGAGAGGTAAAACACTCGTCTTCGAAGTCAAGACCACCGAACAAAAGAGGACCATCTATATACCAAGAGAGCAAGTTGAAAAAATAAGAGAATTCGCTAGACGTGCGGGTGGACAAGCCTTCATAGCCGTAAAAATCGTGGGCCAAGGCGAGCCCTGGAAGTTTATTCCCATAGAGAACCTCGAACATACAAGTAGCGGTAATTATAAAGTCAGCCTAGGTCTACTTGAGAAGGCTCTAACCATAAGGGATCTTGAAAGAATTGTTGGGATGATACAAGGCCTAGATAATTATATAGGTGATAGTGGATGAGATATTGCCCTAAATGTGAGATAATATACTTACGCGATGAACTTAAAACATGTATTATTTGTGGGTCTCCACTAGTAGAGTCATTTTCAAGACTCAATTCTAAGTCTGATACTGATACCGTGTTTTCTCTCTAACTTCTTTAATTTCTTTACTCTACGCATTGTAACTTTAGCTGCATCACGTGGTACTATTACGTTAATGATATTTCCTTCTACTTCTACTCTAGCATCGGGTACTACACGTTGTATTTCTCTAACTATCTTTGACTCTAATGTTCTTCTCGCCTTTGATACGGGTACTAC